>NZ_JBVVQD010000010.1:0-213840 GCF_055811755.1 Mesorhizobium sp. WSM4840 | reverse complement strand
GGCAAAACGAAACCCAAATTCAGGCGAAAATCTTAAATTAAATCAAAGCGTTCCGCGTTCTTCACGGACGACTGCGTCGGCACGCCGAGAACCGGTCCAGCCTCGGCGAGCTTTTGGTCGAGCGTATGCACCGTAGCGCCATGCTCCGATGCCGTGGCGAGATGCAGCGCGTCACCAGCGCGAAGCCCGAGACTATGCTGATCGACTAACTTTGCCGCCGTGCGGAAATGCCCGCTCGTGACCGGCAGCACGGTGAAGCTCTCGGCGACCAGCTTGTGGAACATCGCGAGCGCTGCTGCGCGCTGCTCCAGGTCGATCTGCCCGGTTCGCAGCTTGATCGCCATGGCAGACGACATCTCGGTGATGATCCAGTCGCTGATCAGAAGCTGCGCCGGATACGCGCGGTGTCATCGCTTCATTTGAAAGGGCGGCAACGATCAGCGACGTGTCGAGATAGTGCATCAGTAGCGGTCGCCATCGCGCATCGACCGTACCAGATCGGCAGAACTCTCGGCCTGAGGCGGCATGGTCGCGGTCAAGGATTGCAAGAGGGTCGCGTCGATCCGCTGCCGCGGTCTCGCCACGGCGGTGAGCCGTGCGACCGGTTTACCCCGCCGGGTGATGTCGATCGAATCTCCTGCCTCGACCCGATCCACTAGCTCGCTCAAATGGGCTTTGGCATCTGCCAGGTTGATCACACTCATCTCACGCTCCTGTCCATGTAGATGGTCATATAGCGTATTGCGCTTAACACTCCCAGTGAGAGGTTTTCATGCGTCACGTTCTGCCCCGGCAGCAGCTCAATGACAAGATCTGCGAACGTGCCGTGTCCGAAGTGCTGCTGTCGGGCTGAAAATGCGTCCCTCCTCATCGATCGTCGAGGTCCTGCAACAACGAGGCGGCCTGGGCCTCTTCGGCGATGGCCACGCAGTGCTGACGCATCGCGGGCGCCAGCGCTCCGTCCCATGACGCTTCGGTCACCTTTCCTCCAAGCGGGTGTGCCAGGCCCGGCGCCGTCCGCACGGCGGCAGTATAGTCCACGGCGCCAAAGCGCCATGGCTCCGCACCGTGTTCTCGCATGACCTGGTTGCCGATACGCAATCCAGGCCAGTCGAAGTCGCCGTGATAGCGCAGCCGCGCGCCCGCCAGTGCAAGTTGAGCCAGAAGGCATCGTTGCGCGGCGGCTGGCATCCCGTCGGTACAGACCAGCGGAGCGCAGCCAATCCCCCATCGGTCCGCGGCGATGGCGAGCAGGTTGGGATTTTCGCACACGTAAACGTCGCGGCCCGCTACATCCCATCGGGGCGGTGAACGCAGCAGCGATCGCAGCGACGCATAGGCCGGTTCTCCCAGGGGCCAACGATCGCTTTCGGTCCCGCTTGTCGGCAGGTTCAGGAAGAGGGCGGGGCGTGCTAGCTCGTTGACCAGAACGCCTGCTCTGGCCCATGTCTCGCGTATACGCTCCGCGCCGGCGGCCGGTTCCAGCACGACGTCCTCTCTCGATTTCCGTACCGTCTCGCCATCTTCGTCGGCAATGGGTGCTGCGGCGTCAGGAACGGGCGTGGCGGTCTGGCGCAAGACCGCCAGCACGAGTGCCGCGGCCCCGCGACCATTGTCAAGCGCATGGGCATCGCCCAGCGCGTCCGCGGCCAGTTGCGAACGCGTTATGCCTTTTGCCGGCAGGAGCCGCAGCACCTCTTCGGCGCGCCGGCAAAGCTCCGCTGCCGCGACCGTATCCCGCCGAGCGAGCCGCTTGACGAGGCCGATGCCTCCCGGCGTGAGCAGCAGCCTGGCCAAATCGGGATGGCTGCAACCATCTACTACGCTCGACCACAAAGTTTGCTGTCGAAGGCGTGCTCCGGCGAGATGAAGGATGGAGCCGTCAAGCCTTTCCAACGCATCGCACAGCGATGTGGCGATGCCGGCGCGCCGCAGGGCGGCATCGACGCGGCGGACGTCGATCTGCAGGGACTTCGATCGGCGCTGCGCGCGGCCGAGCAGCGCCGCCAGTGCCGCGTGTTCCTCTTCACTGAGCCCGGCGACGCGAATATGATCGACGGCGCCTTCGAGCGGCGCGCGCTCGAAGCGTTGGCGCAGCCGCTTGCGCAGCGAGGCAAGATGGTCACCACCGAGCAGGCGTTGAAGACGCGGGTCGACTTGATCGCTCATGCCGGCGAAAATCTGCGATCGGGATCGGCCTCGGGCTTCTTCTCTCGTCCGTCCCAGGTCCATCGCGAGACGAATACGGCATCGATGCCTTCGCGCCGCTGCAACTGGCAGATGGCGACACCCGGCAGTTCGGCATAACAAGCCCACTCGCGCTCGCTGGTGATGACGAAATCCAGATCGAACTCGCGGATCAGCCCCATGCAATGCGCTCGTGCTGTGTCATCGATGCCGGCAAAGGCTTCGTCGAGCAGCATCAGCCGTGGGGCCAAGGCATAGCTGCTCTGGCTGTAGAAACTGGCGACCGCGGCAAAGAGCGGCACCGTGAGGCCGAGCGCCCGCTCGCCGCTCGAAGCGGGTCCGGAAAGCTTGCGCCAATGGCCGTCCTGCCAGCGTTCGACGCGGAAGCGGTGCCAATGGCGATAGTCCAGGGCGCGGGCGAGCTGGTCGAGCAAGGTGCCGCCGCTGTCCCTTCCGCCGCTGGAATCAGCGCGCTCCCGCTCGGCGGAGATGCGCTGCTGCAGCATCGCGCCGACGACGCGCCGGTCGTCTGCCGACCAAAGGTCCGCGCTGGTGTTGAGCAGGCGCTTGCGCGCCATGTCGAGGCCCACCGGCGCGCCTTCCTCTTCGGACAGCGGCTGCCACAACAGGCGATAGCGCACGCCGGTGGAGGTCGGGCGCTTGTGCAGTTCGCCGTTGATGACATCGACCTGGCGTTCGGCGGCCTGCAACAGGCGCTGGATCTCTGCAGCGATTTCGGCTTGCAGATGGTTCTCCAGGACGGCGCGTTCGTTGGCGCTGAGCAGTTCGCCGCGCTGGGCGATCTCTTCGGCCAGCCGCATGGCGAGGCGGTCCGGCCGTTCGCGCCGGTTCTGATAGACGATATCCACCCTGAAACCCCAGTCGCTGGGATCGGCCTGGGCCTGGTGACCCAGCGCGCCGAGTGCGCGTTGCAGCTCGGTAAATTCTTCAGCTATCTGCCGCTGGACGCGCGCCCACGCCTCTTCGTCGTCCCTGAGGTTCGACAGTTCCTGTTCCGCGCGTCTGGCCAGCGTCAGCGCGGGGTCGATCGTCCACGGGCTGCCGAGGTCAGGCAGTTCGATATACGGCAGCCCTGCAGACAGCAGGCCGGTGCCTGCAAACTGCTGAAATCTGGAGATCGTCTGGGCGCGTGCTTCGCCGCGTTCCTGAAGGACGGCGTTCGCTGTCTCGGCCTGCTGCCCGGCGATCGCGCGTGCCTCACCCGCTTTGCGCAATGCATCGCCGGCGAGCTTCAGCTCGGCTTCGCCGGTTTCGACGGCGCGGCGGGCATCGGTCAGCCTTCGCTGCAGTTCCTCGACCTTGGCGCCGACCGTTTCCCGCAGCAGCTCGAGCCGGGCAGTGGCGTCTTCCGTTTCAATGCGGGCTGCCACGAGTTCCTCTTCGCGCTGCTGCACGTCGCTGCGCGCCTCACGCTGGCGGGCACGCTGCCGTTGCGACTCGGGCAGTGCCAGACAAAACTCGTGAGCTGCTTGCTCGAGCCGGGCCTGTGCATCGCGATAATGATCCAGCGCCGCTTCGACGGTGGGCAGTGCATCGGGCGTTGCCGGCAGGCGCAGGTCCATGGCATCTGCGGCGAGCTGTTCGCGCAAGGCCTTGAGCGCCTGTTCGGCCTCGCGGCAGCGCGTGTCCGCTTCGGTCAGCTTTTCGCTGGCCAGACGCGCGGCGTGGGCGGCTGCGGTGGCGGCCATATGAGCGACCCGCAATACCTCGTCGGAAGGCGCAAGGCGCCATTCTTCGTCCGCCTGTTCGCGATCCAGCGCGAGCTGCTCGGCTTTCACTCGCACGGCCGTCAATTCATCAGAGAGTTGCGCAAGGCGGTCGGCAATCTCGGCCAACCGCCGCATGCGGGCTGCGGCGCGGGCCGCGTGGCCAATGTAGACCGCCTCCGGCTTGCCCCACGCACCGGACAGCGCGCCGAGGCGGAAGCGGCCGTCGGCGGATATCCAGGCCTCGCTGTCGATCGGATCGTCATCCGCCGAGGCGATGCCCGACAGCACCCGCTCGACGATATTGGCCGGCACGGCGCAGCCGGCCGGCACGGTGACTTCCAGCCAGTCGACGAGCGATGGAGAACGCTTTTGCCGTTCCAGCACCTGTATGTCGTAAGGCTGGGTTCCGCCGTCGCCGGCCTGGAGGCGTCCGTCAGGCGATATCCAACCGTCGAGTAACCCGGCGGCTTCGAGTGCGGCTTCAAGGCCGGCGCGTTGCGGAGCAGCTACTGCGCCGCGAAAATCGATCACTTGCCAGAGCGGCGCGCCCGGACGCGCGTCCCGGCCAGAGGCGTCGCGCGTGTAGGGCAGGGGCGGCGCCATGTCGTCGCCGGCTTCCAGGCGTCCGCGTTCGTCCTCGACGATGCCACATTCCATCTCCAGCGCCTGTCGCTGGCCATCAAGCGCCACGCGACGCTGTGTCAGAGAGAGACTGGCTCCTTGATACGCCGATTGCAGGAGGTGGCTGGCTGGGTTGTCGCCTTGCAGCGACACTGTCCATTCCGCCAGGGCCGTCAATGCCGCGGGCCTGCTCTCGGGATCGATCTGCAATTGCTTCAGGCCGATGAAATGGCGGTCCCAGCTTTCCACCAGGTCCCGGCCTTGCCGTTCGACCTCCGCGTCAGCTCGGGTCCGACGCTCGGCAGCCTCCTCGGCTTCGACCTGCCGATCGTCCCGGATTTCGCGGAGCCGCATGTAGGCGGCCTCGGCCTGAGCCACCTCGCCGTGGCGGCGACGCAGCAACGCGATCTGTTCACGCCGGCCGGCAACGAGGTTCCGAAGCTCGGCGCATGCCGTGTCCAAAGCATGCTGCGTTAGTTCGACCAGCGCGGAAGCCTCCGATTTGGCGAGGAGGTTTCCGGCGTGCTGGCCGGCGATGCCCGCCGCATCGGCGTGAACGGCGCTTTCCCGGCGCAGATCGGCCAATGCGCGTTCCGCCTGCTCCACGCGCCGGGTTGCGCGTCCGGTTTCTTCGATGCTGAGCCCCAGTCGTCGGCCTGCCTCTTCGACGGCCAATGTGGCCCTCTGCATCGCTTGCAGTCGCGCCGCCTTATCCTTTTCGGCATTTTCGAGGCGGTTGGCGTCCTGCATCGTCGGGTCGGAGCGCAAGGTGTCGAGCCGCGCACGCCCGCGCGTCAGAGCGATCTCGGCGCTATCATGAGCGGTCCGCTCCAGCGTTTCCTGCCTTTGCGCTTCGTCGAAGCGAGCCTGGGCCTCCCCTCGTGCTCGGCTGGCATTGTCGAATTCCGTCTGGGCCTGGCGCAACAAGCGTGCCTGCCGGCGGGTCTGCGTGCCAGCGTAGACGCGATAACGCTCCTCGAAACGGCCGACCGCCTTGGCCAGGGTTTGATATTCGTCGAGCTGACGGCGGTCTTCCTCCAACTGCCCGAGCGCTTCGGCAACGTCGCCGAGCAGTTCGGGCGCCAGCGGCGGCAGGGCCTCGGTCAGCGCATTCGAAAGCGCGGTTTCGTCCGGCTTCCTGGAAAGCTGCGGCTGGCGAAGCTGGATCAGCGTGTCCATTAACGCGTCGTAGCGCTTGGTGCCCAGATGGAACAGGCGCTCGTCGACTGCGCGACGGTAGCCGGCCGCGGTGTCGAACATCTGGCCACGGCCATCGAGCGCGTCGCGCAGGCGCTCCTTGGTGTGCACTACCCGCTGCGGACTCATCAACCACAGATCGCGGTTGATACGCGGCGCCTCGTCGGTGTCTTCCAGCAGGAAGAACCAATTGTCGACCTGCGGACGAGCTGCCGTCGCAAAAAGGCTGGCGCCGAGCGAAAGAAAACGTGGCGTGCCGTCTTCCGCAACGCGACCGAACTCGATCCACGCATAGCCGATGCGCCGGTCGTGGCTGTTCATCAGCAGATTCCAGGCCATCTTCTTGCCGCCGTCGCCATCGGGTTCGACGCGCGAAGACTTGAGCTGCGCGTCGAACAGCAGCGGGAGCGTGAGCGACAACACCTTGGACTTGCCCGTTCCGTTATTGCCGCGCAGCAACAGATGGCCGTCGCGGAACCAGAATTCCTCGCTGTCATAGTGAAAGAGCTCCACCAAGCCCAGGCGCAGAGGCTGCCAGCGCTGCCGCGTGGGCATCGGCAAAGGCGGTTTATCCGGCGTCAAGGCGAGCAGGTCCAAGCGGTCGTTCATGTCGGTTCGAACCGAAAGCCGACGTCCGCTGCCGGCGCGTTGCGCGTTTCGCGGATTTCGGCTTCGCCCAACGCGAAGCGCGCGAGAGCCGGCAGCGGGTGTACTGCACCGGCTTCCCGCACCGCCAGCTGCAGTTTTTCCAATCGTTCGATCGCGATCGCGGCGAGTTCGCGTTCGGCGCCTGGTTCGCGTGCCGATTTACGCCAGTAACGGCCGTACTGCGCCTTGGCCTGGTGCAGGAAGCCGGCAACATCATGCTCGTGGATATCCCGGGCGAAGGCCTGCGCCGTGTCGCCGCCAACCGCTCGCCGCTGCCTTTGCCCGGCGGCCAGATACTCGGCGACAAGCAGTGTTACATGGGCGTCGGTGCCTTCGGCCGGCATTGCCACGTCGGTCAGCAGACCGGCTTCGTCGGCCAGCGCCAGCCCTTCCGCGCGCTGTTCCGCCACCAGGCCGGCGGCATCGCACAGGCGAGCGGCCAACGCTCCGCGCTGGTTGAAGAAGTACGCACGGGCTTCCGGGTCCAACGTCTCGACATAAACCACTGGATCATCGAGAAGCCGGCGTGCCAGCTGGTGGCGCAGCGCCGTGCGCCGACCTTCCTCGCTGTCCGCAACATGTTCTCCGACCAGCGCGCACAGCCGCTCTTCGAGCGTTGCCGGCGCCTCTTCCGGAGTCCAGGTGGAGGGGCCACGCACGGCCGCCAGCATGCCGGAAAGCATGCGGCGCTGCACGTCGTAGAGCGCATCCGCCTGATCGCCTCCGGCCTGCACAAACGTTTCTTCGTCGCCGGCCACGCGGTGCAGCACCCCGAGGCTCAGCAATGTGCGGCACACCGAAACGAGTTCGCGCCGCTCGTGTTGCGCCTCGAGGGCGAAGGTGAAGTCGAGCGTCGGCTCGGCGGCGAGCTCCAGCAGCCTCTCGCCGAGCAGGCGCAATGTGATCTGCGGGTCGGCGCGTTCGAGCACCGCGCAGGCGAGGCAAAGCAGCACGTAGCGCCGGCGATCGTAGCCGGGAATGCCGCGCATGGCATCGGTCAGGTTTCCGGGCCGCTTGTAGAGGCGCGCGCCCTCGCGTTCGACCTGCAGTGTCCAGCCGGTCTCGCGAGAAAACCATTCGCGCAATGCTTCGGCCTGGCGGCGTATGGCGGCGAAATCCTCATGCGCCGGGCCGATCAACGGCGTCATCAGCAGGGCGCGCACGCAGGCGCGAAACTCCTCGCGCTGGAAGCGCTGCTGGATCAGGCCGATGCCGCGACTGTCGTTGTAGTCTTTCGCCGCCTTCATCGACCGTCCTGCAAGGGGGTGATGGTGATCAGATGGTCGCGCCCGGCAAAGACCCCATACGGCGTGTCGATCGTGGCGCGGCTGTCGGGGGCAAGCGGCTTCAGGTGGATGTGCAGCAAGCCGTCGCTCGTCTGGCGTTCCACCGGCGTCTCCGGCCCGGCTTGCTCGGCCAGTGTCTCCCCGAGCAGGCCCAGGAACAGACCGAAGGCATGCATGTCGAGTTCGCCCAGGTCCGAAAGCCGCGCCGGGCGGCTAGTGGCGAGACGCTTGCGCGCTGCTTCGACCTGCTGTGATTCCTCAGCGAGCTGAAGCGCCAGGAACGCGCGCTCTTCGGCGCGGTCTCGCACGCGCGGCAGCGGTCCGCGCGGGGCCGCTTCGCCATATTCGCGCAAACGCGGGTGAATCTTGAGCGTCGGGGCGTCGGCCCAGGAGGTGCTGGCCGGCAGCTCGGCGTCCCCGCTGGCGTTGAGCGAGAAATGCCGCGCCGGATTGAGAGCAAAGGCAGCCCGCGCAAGCCGGTGCGCTTCGCCGTTGTCTGCGCAAGCGGCAAACCAGCCGGCGAGCTGGCGGAAGTCGGCAGAGCGATCGCTGCGGCCGCTGCGCCGCTCATTCAGCGCGGCGATAGCGGCCAGGAGCTGCGGGATGGCCGACCGTGCCCGCGCCCGCAACAGTTCGGCTTGCGGTGGCTCGTGGCCGGTGCTGAGGAACCAGCCGCGCAAACCCTTCCAGCGTTCTCGCCATGCTTGCAGGTAGCCTTTCCGCGCCTCGGCCTGATCCTGGGCACCCTCGGGAGCCGCGTCCCGCGATTCGCGCTCGGCCACCTGTCCAAGCAGGGCCTCGACGCCCGGCTCCAAAGCCAGGATGAGGCGTGCGATGGTGTCGGAACGGCGCACCAGATCGCCCATGAAGCGTTCGAGATAGTCGATCAGCCGCTTCTTGTAGTTTGCGACCGCCCCTGCCTCGGCTTGCTGCAGCTCGATGCTGCGGGCGACGCCGGCCATGAACGCCTGCGCGTTCTCGGCTAGACCTTCGAAGACACGCACGAGATCCCGCAGTGTTTCGTGGACCTTGGCCACGTCGGGTTGGGTTGCTTCAGCCAGCGCCTGCAGTGCCTGCAGTCGGCTCGCTATGTCCTCGAGCGCCACCGTTTGCAGCTCAGCGCGGCGCTGCAAGGTCTGCACAAACATCGCCAACGCCGATTCCACGGCCTCGCCGCCCTGCGAGAGCCGGTAGAGAAAGCGTGCACGGTAGAAGTCGCTAAGGCTTGAAACCCGCGCGGTGTCGGGATGCGATTCGAGATTGCCCCATTCCGTGAGTTGGGAAAGCGCCGTATTCACGTCCTCAATGCGCGGCGGGCTGTTCGGCCATCGGGCTTCGGCAAGCACTTCGTCGGGCCGCAACTGCAACCGGTATTGCCGTTTGGCCGCCGCGAAGACGTCCATGATGCAGCGGTAGAATACGGCCTTCTCGGCACTCACGTGACGGAATAGGTCCGCCGGGTCATTCGCAATGTGCATGGGCAATCGCCGCCTCCCGGACTCACTCCGAACGTTTTCGCTTTGTTCTTGCGTGCCGTCAAGACGCCGTGGCGGGCTTTAGGCCTCCGTCGTCCCTGCATGTGGTCAGGTTCGCGCCGGTTTCATACTCCTGTCCGAGGTAGTTTGGTCGATCTGAAACGTAGGCGCGGTTGATGTAAAGCGCCATTTGGGGGAGGAAATGTTTGTCTATTTGGCCTCCTTGATTTCCTTCTGGCAGCACCACGGTGTCCCCGGGGCGCCGCTCGGCGCAAAGCCAGCTCATTGCAGCCGGCTATTGTGGCGCAGCACCAGGCCGACTGCGCCGAGCAATGCGTCGTTCTCTGTGTGCTTGCCAACAATTATCCGCGTGCGCAGGGCGGGAGCGATATCGCGGGACTTGATGAGCGTGTGGCGTTCATATGACGCGATCAGCGGTGCCAGGAGAATGTCGCCCGCCAAGGCCATGCGGCCGCCGATGATGATGAGTGGCGGATTGATCACCGAGCCGATCAAGCCAAGACCACGGCCGGCGAACTCGGCGGTGTCCTCGATCATCCGCAGCGCCCCGACGTCGCCCTGTTCAGCCATCATGACCACCTCGTCCATCGTGACCGGCCGCCGCACGATGCGCGAAATCTGCTCGAGCGGCCGGGCAAAACTCGCATAGAGCTCCAGGCATCCGCGATTGCCGCACCGGCAAAGATCGCCGCCGGGATCGATGCTGATGTGCCCGAATTCGCCAGCGCCGCCGGCGATGCCAGTCACCAGCCGGCCATGCTGGACAATGGCCCCGCCAACGCCCAGATCGACCTTGAACAGCACGAAATCGTCCTGGCCGACGGCCGCGCCCCACATCAGCTCCGCAATGGCCGAGCAGTTGCTCTCATTGTCGGCGAAAATCGGCTGTTCGAGAACCGGCCCGAACACATCGCGGATGTTGACCCCAGCCCAGGTCGGAACAATACTCGCACGCTGCACCACTCCTTCGCGGCTGACAGGGCCCGAGACGGAAACCCCAACCCCCAGGAGCCCCGCCATCGGCAGACCGTTCTCTTCGTAGCATTGGGCAATTGCTGATTTGGCGAGCTGGGCCGCCTGTTGCGGCTGGTAGTCCAGGCCCATGGGGATAGTTTGTTCGGTAATGACAGAATGCGAGACGTCGGCGACGACGCACCGCATCTCATCGAGGCCTAGGTGGATCCCGACGCAGGTGCCCGCAGCGGGATTGAGCGTCAAGGTCGCGGCAGGCCTGCCAATGCCCCTGGCCCCGTCATGGTGGACCGAGGATTCGATCACCATTCCGGACTTTCTCAAGCCATTGAGCGCGGTTGAAACCGTCGATCTCGCCAAGCCGGTGATGCGGGTGATTTGCGACGCAGAAAGCACGCCGCGCTCACGCAGGCATCGCACGATCAGGCTCTCCGGTGATGCGGAGGGATTGTCGATCAGCCAGTTTCTAAGCGAAGGTTTGTTCATGATGAGCACAAAGGACGTTGACTGATAGCTCAAATATGTCATCTTGGAAAGAACGGAGATACTGCATCTCCGTCTGCGACGAGCTCAAATTGCGTCCATAAGCGGTCGATGCGAACCGCACATCACATATGGGAGTGAAACGATGGAATACCTGAGGACGGCCGTTGCGGCCGCTGCGGCGTACACCTTTGTTGCGGGAGCCGCGCTCGCAGAGCCCAAGACCAACCTGTTGCATCAATGGGCGACCGGATCGGACGCTCAGGCTATTGCAAAGCTCGGCGAGATGTTCACCGCCAAGGGTGGCACCTGGCAGCAGACCTCCATCGCGGGCCACACGGCCAACACGCTGGCGAAACTGCGCGCCGACGTGATCGCCGGCAACGCACCCCCCGCGGTGCAGCTCAAGGGGCCCGAGATCGCCGAATGGAACGAGACCGGCATGACAGCCAATCTCGACGACTTGGCGACGACGGAAAATTGGGAGAAGGTCGTCGCTCCCGAATTGCTGCCGGTGATGAAGCCGACCGGCAGCTGGGTGGCGGCGCCGATGAATATCCATCGCATCAACTGGCTGTGGGCATCGCCGAAGGTCATGCAGGAAGCAGGCGTCGCCGAGGTGCCGAAGACGTGGGCGGACTTCAACGCCGCCTGCGACAAGGTCGTGGCGTCAGGCAAAATCTGCATCTCGCACTCGACCGCCGATTGGACCGATTCGACAGTCTTCGAGGTCGTGGTCTACGGAATGGATCTCGATCTCTTCAAGAAGGCCTTCGTCGAGGGTGACGTCGAGGCGATGCGCAGCGACGGCATGGTCAAGGCCTTCGAACAGTTCCGCACCATGACGACGAAATATATGGACCCCGGCATGAACGGGCGCGACTGGGATACCATGTCGCATCTGGTCGGCCGCGGCGAGGCCGCCTTCCACATCATGGGCGACTGGACGCTTGGCCTGCTCACGGCTGGCGGCTTCAAGGAGGGCACCGACTATGTCTGCGCCCAGGCGCCAACTGACTGGGGCAAGCCGGGCTTCATCCTGAATTCCGACTCGGTCGTGTTCTTCCAGCAGAAGGATCCGGACTACGTTGAGGGGCAGAAACTGCTCGCCAGCACCATCCTGTCGCCTGAGTTCCAGACGATTTTCAATCAGACCAAGGGCTCGATCCCGGCCCGTCTCGACGTCGATCTATCGAACGGCTTCAATCCCTGCCAGCAGCTTTCCCAGAAGGACCTGCAGGCGTCGATCGATGGCGGCACGCTTGTCCGTTCGATGGCGCATAACATGACCATCCCGCAGAAGGTGCGCGGCGCGATCATGGATACCGTCACCGAATTCGTGGCGACGCCGGACATGACCGCGCAGGACGCAGCCAGCGCGATGGCCGATGCGGCCGAAGCGCAGATGTGAAGAAGCTGCCGATGATTGGCTCGGCGCGGCGCGCCCGGCCTGACTTCGCCGGAGCAGCCGATGTCCACGCATGACCTGACTGTACCGGTTGCGGCTCCCGCAACCCCGTGGCGGCAGCGCCTCGGCACGATGGTGCCCATTCTGGTGCTGGCGCCGTCGCTTGCGGCGAGTTTCATCTACGTCTTCGTCTTCACGATTTGGACGCTGTATCTCTCGCTCTCCAATTCGTCGCTGATGCCGACCTATGGGTTCGTCGGTCTGGACAATTATGCTTCGCTCTGGGCGAACCGGCGCTGGAACATCGCCTATACGAACCTCTTCCTGTTCAGCGGCTTCTATATTGTCGGCTCGATGGCCATTGGACTGCTTCTCGCGATCCTGATCGACCAGCGCGTTCGCGGCGAGGCGGTTTGGCGCACCATCTTCCTCTATCCGCTGGCAGTCTCCTTCATCGTCACCGGTACGGTGTGGAGCTGGCTCTATAATCCCGTCGACGGCATCCAGGCCTTCGTGCGGGGGCTCGGCTGGACCGACTTCAGCTTCGCCCTGACGGCCAACCGCAACACCGCAATCTATGCGGTGATCATAACCGGTATCTGGCAGTCGTCCGGCTTCGCAATGGCGCTTTTCCTGGCTGGCCTGCGGTCGGTCGATCCGGATCTCATCAAAGCAGCGCAGATCGACGGTGCGTCGGTTTCCCGAACCTATCGGAAGGTCATCCTGCCGACGATCGCCCCGATTTTTCTGGCGGTGGCGGTCATTCAGATCCAGTTTGCCATCAAGACCTTCGACCTGGTGGCGGCGTTGACGCGGGGTGGGCCAGGTGTGTCGACTACCTTCCCGGCGATCTATGTCTACGACCTGATGTTCCAGCGCGGGCAGATCGGCGAGGGTGCCGCCGCGGCGATGATGATGCTCGCCGCCCTCGCGGTTGTACTTGTGCCCTATTCCTTGTGGATCGTTTGGCGCAGGCGGGCGGAGGGCCGCAATGGCTGAAGTTGCCGCCAACGCCCGGCATGATCCCGAAGCGGCCGCCGCTACGCGGCGATATTTCTGGAGTCGCTTTCTTATCTATGCGGTGCTGACGCTATTTGCTGTCATCTACCTTGCACCGCTGCTGGTCGTGGTCTTCAACTCGTTGCGGGAGCAGTCCGAGATTGCCCGCAACGGCCTCATCTCCCTGCCGCGCAGCTTCCGCCTCGACGCGTGGGCGGAGGCTTGGGGCACTTATTGCGTCAGCGGCACCTGCGAAGGCATGAAGCGCAATTTCTTCAACTCGCTCTGGATGACGATCCCCGCGACGGTTATCTCCACGCTCCTCGGGGCGATGAACGGCTACGTGCTGTCGAAATGGCGCTTCAAAGGCTCGGAAATTCTGTTCAATCTGATGCTGCTCGGCGTCTTCATGCCCGGCCAGATCTCGCTGATGCCGTGGGCGTTCCTGCTCGGCAAACTCGGGTTGACCAATTCGACGTATGGGCTGGTACTGATACACGTCGTCCAGGGCATCTCGTTCACGACCCTGTTCTGCCGCAACTTCTACGTCAGCATACCGGACGACCTTATCAAGGCGGCACGCATCGACGGCGCCGGCTTCTGGCGGATTTTTCGCAAGATCATCCTGCCCCTGTCGCCGCCGATTTTGATTGTCACCGTCATCTGGCAATTCACAGGTATCTGGAACGAGTATCTGTTCGGCGTCGTCTTCACATCCGGCCAGCAGCAGCCGATTACGGCGGCATTGGTCGCCCTCACTGCCGGCGGCACGACCGCCCGCGCTTACGATGTGATGAGCGCAGCCGTGCTGATCGGCGCGCTGCCGCCGTTGCTGATCTACCTGTTCGGTGGAAAGTACTTCGTGCGCGGCCTGACACAGGGCGCCATCAAATGAGGCATCGCCCATGTCCGCGCTGATGATCCGCGACCTTCACAAGAGCTATGGCGGGCTCGAGATTCTGGCCGGCATCAATCTCGAGGCGCGGACCGGGGAATTCATCGCCCTTGTCGGTCCCTCCGGCTGCGGCAAGTCAACCTTGCTCGCCATGATCGCCGGCCTGGAAACCGTCACGTCGGGTGAGATCTGGATTGGCGACCGGCTGGTGAATTCCGTGCAGCCCAAGGACCGCGACATAGCGATGGTGTTTCAGTCATACGCCCTCTATCCCACGATGACGGTGCGCCAGAACATCACCTTCGGCATGGAAAGCCGAGGCGTGCCCAAAGCGGAGCAAGCGGAAGCCGTAAAGCGGGTTGCCGCACTCCTGCAGATCGAGCAGTTGCTCAAACGCAAGCCTGGGCAGCTGTCGGGTGGGCAGCGGCAGCGCGTTGCGATGGGGCGCGCCCTTGTACGCGACCCGAAGCTGTTTCTGTTCGATGAGCCGCTGTCCAATCTCGACGCCAAGCTGCGCGTGGACATGCGCACCGAAATCAAGAAGTTGCACCACCGCGTCGGCAAGACGACGGTGTACGTTACCCATGATCAGGTCGAAGCGATGACGCTCGCGTCCCGCATTGCGGTGATGAACCAGGGCTCGGTGCAGCAGTTCGATACGCCGAAGCGGATCTATGACCGGCCGACCAACATGTTCGTGGCCGGTTTCATGGGATCGCCGGCGATGAATTTCATCCCCGCCCGGCTTACGGGCTCAACCAGCATCTCGGTACGCGCCGCTGACGGCAGCGACGCTACTCTTGCCCTTGCCGCGCCTTTGCCCGCCGGTGCGCCACAGGACGTGGTGCTCGGTGTTCGGCCGGAACATATCTACCGTTTCACGGCGGACCTGAAGTCGCGCAAACCTGCTGTCGAGTCCATGAAGGCGCCGGTCGAACTGGTCGAGCCGACCGGGGCCGAGACGCTTGCCGTCCTCAGGCTAGGGGACCTGGAGATCACCGGCCGATTCGAGCCGGATGACGCTCCCGTCATGGGCGAGACGATAACGCTTGGCATCGACATGTCGCGCGCCTGTCTGTTCGATCCAACAACCAAGGCGCTTCTGTGATCTGATGTCCATGCAATTTGCGACTTACCCGAGCTTGACCGATCGCGTCGTGCTGATCTCCGGCGGCGCCTCCGGGATCGGGGCCGATATGGTCCGCGCCTTTGCCTCGAATGGCGCCCGTGTGGCCTTTCTCGATGTGCAGGATGGGCCCGCAGAGGCGCTGGTCCGTGAGCTCAGCGGTGCCGGCGGGCGAGCTCCCCTGTACCTCCATTGCGATGTGACCGACGTCGCTGCGCTGCAGGCGTCGGTTGAAGGCGTGTGCGCGCGGCTTGGTCCGGTCGCCGTCCTGGTGAACAACGCTGCCGATGATCAGCGCCATCCCGTTGACGCGGTGACGGCCGAATATTGGGACCGCAGCTTCGACGTCAATCTCCGGCATCACTTCTTCGCTGCGCAGGCGGTACATCCGCATATGAAGGAACTCGGCTTCGGCTCGATCATAAACTTCTCTTCCATCGCCTGGCGTTTCGGCGCGGACCAGATGGTAGCTTATGCCACTGCCAAGGGGGCTGTGGTGGCGCTGACGCGCGCATTGGCGCGGTCGTTCGGATCCGACAACATCCGCGTCAATGCAGTCGAACCCGGTGCCGTCATCACCGAGCGGCAGCGCGAGCTGTGGTTCAAGACGCAGGACGCAATCGACCAGACGGTGCAGCGGCAATTTATCCGCCGCGTCCTCCTGGGCGAGGAGATTGCACGGACCGTGCTCTTCCTTGCCGCCGATGACAGCCGCATGATCACGAAGCAGTCCATCACCGTCGATGCCGGCCTGCGCTGATGCGATCGCTTCCACATCTTTCAACGGGACTGCCAAACTGATGCTTCGCCTCGGTCTCAACCCTTACGGACTGACCTACCATCTCGGCTTGCAGGGGCGCGGCACGCCGCGGCACAATCCGGATGGGGCGGGGCTGGAAGGCTTCATAGCGCTTGCGCAGGAACTCGGCGCACGCACGCTCGAGATCTACGAACCATGGCTGACCGACTTGCCGGACGCCGAGGTCGTCGAGCTGCGCAGGCGTCTGGCCGCGCTCGACCTCGTGCCGGTGGTCAGTGGCGGACTTCTCGTGGCAGGTCCGCTGGACAACGCGTTTCGGGCTGCGCGCCTGCTCGAGGCGACAACGATCCGTATCGCACTGACCCCCGTCCTGTGCGGGGACCGCAACGTCTGGGGTGGGAAATGGAACGAGTTCAACGCGACGATCCGCGCTGCCCTGACGGAATGGGGGCCGCGTGCGGCGGCTGAGGGCCGGGTGCTCGGCATCGAGAACCATCAGGACTTCGGCAGCGACGAACTGGTCGCGTTCTGCGAACTCGGCGGGCCCGGTGTCGGCATCACCTATGATACAGGCAACACGTTTCCCGTCGGCGAGGCACCGCTTGCCTTCACGCGGCGGATCGCGCCCTATGTCCGCCATGTCCACCTCAAGGACTATCGCGTGCAGTTCACGGATGAGGGCTATCGTCTGGTCCGCTGCGCGATCGGCGACGGCGCCGTGCCTTTCGCCGAACTGGCAGCCATCCTCGGCGAGCACCACGACACGCTGACGGCCGTACTCGAGCCGGGCGCGCTGGAGGCACGCCACGTTCGCTGTCTCACCGACGATTGGTGGAATGGATATGCGCCGAAGACCGCGCGCGAGTTCGCGGCCTGCCTGAGTGCTGCGCGCGTAAACCGCCTTGCGGACGACGCCGACTACCGGACGCCATGGGAACGCGACGATGACGGCGCGCTCGTTTCGTATGAACTAGACATGATCCGGCGCAGCGCCGCCAACATGAAGAAGTTCATTGCAAAGGAGAAATCAGCATGACTGCCCGAGAACTCAGCGGCCTGACTGCCTTCGTGACCGGCTCGGGACGCGGCCTCGGCCGCGTCATGGCCGACCGCCTGGCCGAACTTGGAGCAAACGTCGCGATCCATGATCTCGATTGGACTCGGCCATCACAGTATGGCGAATTCGCAGACCTCGGCGAATCCGCCAGAGGTTTGGAAAAACATGGGACACGGGTGACCGCGGTCACCGGTAACATAGGCGACAGGCAAGCCGTTGCCGAAATGAAGAGGAAGATCGAGGCGGAGCTCGGCGATGTGCATGTTCTGGTCAACTGCGCCGGCGGGGACATTGGCGCCAAAGGGGTTAAGCCCAGTCCCAACAACGCGCTCGACATCGACTATGAAGACATCAAGGTGCTGACCGACAACAATCTCATCGGCACGATGCTGGTCTGCCAGGCGTTCATTCCGCCTATGGTCAAGCGCGGCTCAGGCTCGGTAATCAACATTGCCTCGGCGGCAGCGCATATCGGATGCTCGCCGGAGGTGGTCTACTCCACGCTCAAGGCGGCCGTTGTCCATTATACGCGTTGCCTCGCCAAGGAACTGATCGACGATGGCGTGCGCATCAATGCGGTGAGCCCCGGCGCCACCAAGACGGCACGGTTCCAAGCGAGCCGCGTCGTCGATCCGGAGCGCATGGATTCGAGCAAGAAATCGCTGAACCGCTATGCCGAGCCTGAAGAGATCGCCGAAGCGGTGGCCTTCCTCGCCGGTCCGCGCGCGCGCTTCATCAACGGGCAGGTCATTCGCGTCGATGGCGGTTTCACCATCTTCCCAGGTTGAATCGCGACCGTTCACACCGCGAACTGTCCGGCTGAGCGCACCCCAATGAGCAGGGCCACGACGGCCATTGCCGACCTTACTTCGTTGATGGGTTGCGACGTGCTCGCAGAGCGCAGGAATCGACGGTGAAGTTCGGCAACACGACAATTCTCTTGGCGACACGCTGACGTTACAGCCCGCTTGTATGCACCCACGCAATGGCTCAGATTTGTCTCGGTTCGGTCTACTCTGCGCCCTGAGAAGGCGAAGATTTCCGGATCGAGGCGCTGGGCCACCGCGCGCGTGACAGAACGAACCGCTCCTGTCGACACGTTCAGAGGCGCTACATTAAAGATTGAGGGGACAGATGAGGCAAGAGAACGACGTTGAGAAGTCGGTGCGCACCCTGCGTGCCCGAGCACCTGACGACGCGGCTGAATTGCTTGCCCGAGAGTCTCCCGAGTTCATCCGAGACGTATTAAAGTTGTTGCCGGATAGGCACGCCCGAAAGGTGGCGGAGCATTTGCCTCCGGATATGAGGCCTATCAAGCCTCATAGCGACAGCAAGGATATCGCTGTCCCCGGATCCGTCGTCGAGCTGATGGACCCGATCCCCGCCAGCGTTCCTGTCGGAACGACGGTAGCCGCTGCGGTGGAGGCCGTCAGACGCGCCCAGGTACCGACCGAGTTGACTTACCTCTACATCACGGACGCGGCCGACAAACTCGTTGGCCTGGTGGTTCTGCGCGATCTGATGCTGAGCGAACCGGCCGCCACGGTGGATCAGATCATGCTGCCGGAACCGTTCGCCCTTCACGTCAATGTGTCTTTGGGCGAAGCCTGCAAGGCGGCGGTACGCCGCCACTACCCCGTCTATCCCGTGGTGGACGCGGAGAACCGGCTGCTCGGGCAGGTTCGCGGGTGGCGGCTGTTCGAACAGCAAATCATCGAGATTTCTGCCCAGCCTGGCCAGATGGTGGGTGTCCAGAAGGAGGAGCGTTCTTTCACGCCGCTGGTTTCAGCCTTCTTGAAACGTCATCCCTGGCTGCAGCTCAACCTGCTGACGGCCTTCATAGCCGCCTTCGTGGTTGGCTCGTTCACAGGCACGATCGAGAAGATCGTCGCCTTGGCGGCGTTCCTCCCGGTGCTGGCCGGCCAGAGCGGAAACACCGGCTGCCAGGCGCTGGCCATGACGTTGCGTGGCCTCGCATTAGGGGATGTGGACAAACGACCGAAGCTGCACCTGGTGCTGAGGGAGGGAGCGCTCGGGATCGCCAACGGCTTGCTCGTCGGTCTGGTGGCGGCGGCGGCCATGTGGTTCTACGCTTCACGGCAGCCGGAGTCGGCATCCCAGGCGCCCATGCTGGCACTTGTGATCCTGCTCGCAATGTCCGGATCGTGCCTCATGTCCGGAATCTCCGGCGTGCTGATCCCGTTGGGCCTGCGGCGGGTCGGCGCCGATCCGGCCGTGGCTTCCGCGATCTTCCTTACGACGGTGACTGATATTGTAGGCATGGGCCTGATGCTGGGACTGGCCACCATGCTCGTGCTGTAGGCACGCTCGACGGACGTGATCGCGGACGAGGACGTTGTTGCCTATGAGCTGACCTCGTCGGCGTTCAACAAGATAACAAAGGCTAAGCCGCACATCGCGCAGGCCGTCCTGAGAAGCATCGCCCGCCAGCTCTCCGAGCGCTTGCGCAACGCGGCGGAAGACCTTCGGATGAGCTACATGTGTCCCTGATGCGTCGTGCGGCGACCAGATACGTGGAGAATCGCGCAAACAATATTGATCTTGTCGGCTGCGCAATCCACGGCTGATTATGATTTGGCTTAGTTGCCGTTTGTAGCGAATACTTGCTGGAAGCCCAGCAACGCTGAGAAGATGTTTGATTAACCAGCGTAGGCGAAATGCGAATGAACCCGATAGTTTGTTGCGCAGCTGCAACAGCTGCTGAAGACTCGGAGGTTTCCTGACAGTTCTGTCGCTTTTTTTCGTGCAGGCGTGCTAGATCCGCTGCACTAGTCGGGTTGGGGTGGGTTCTCGGCATGCATTCCTCGTTTTCAATGATCCTCGGCTTCGCCGCGGCGCTGCTTTGTACCGGCATATTGCCGGCCGGCGCACAAGGTCTCTATCCGGTCTATGACGATGCGTTTTCGGCCCGCATTGCCAATCCGACCGACAACGGAGCGCTAGCTCAATTCGTCACAGTTGCCATCAACGCAGGGCAGTACGATCAGGCGATCTCGTCGATCGAGCAGTATCTCATCAAATATCCTCGCGATGCGCGCGCCCGGCTCTCGGCCAGCCGGTTGTATTATCACGTCGGCTCCTATGAATTGGCCCGGCGGCAGGTGCAGTACGGCCTCGAGGTCGGGGATCTGTCCGCGGATGAGCAACAGGAAGCCGTTCGCCTGCTCGCCCGCATCGAGCGCGCGTTACTTGGCGTCACCTGGGAAATCGCTCTGACTGGCGGTATGTTCAGCGAATCCACCGATTTTGAACCGGGCGGGGCCGAAGACGACCGCACCTTGGTCTCGCCCTATGGGCGGGCGGACGGCTTTGTCCGATGGGATCTCGGCACGCCAAGTGCTGATGCACTTGTCCTCTCGGGCTCGCTGGCAGCGACAGAGCGCTTTTTCACCAAAGACCTGTCGGTTCCCGGTACCGAGGAGACGTTTATCCTCGGTAACACCGCCATTACCTTGGACAAGGGACTGCCCAACAGCGGGATCGATTCGCTACGGCTGCTACTTTCCGCGTTCGCCGTTACAGAGCGCTTCGACAGCGATATCAACGAGACCGGCGTCGGTCTAAATGGGCGCGTCCTCGTGCGCCCCACCGTCGAGACGACGCTTTTTGCAGGTGCCGGCTACATCGATCTAAGCGGCTCGAAAGGCATCTTCGCCGATAGCAGGATTTTCTATGAGGCAGGCGGCAGCTACCGCTTCCGCAATGGCCAGGCGCTCGGACTGCGCCTGGTCGGCTCGACTGACTTCGCCTCCGGAGCTGGCGAGATCGGCAGCAGCTACATGGGAGGGGTCCGCTACGGCGGCGTGGTAATGGAAGTCCCGGACCTTTTCGTATGGTCTCACCAGGTCGCCGTCTCGGCCGGCCACGGCGACACTCCCGACTTGTCCTTCGGCATCGGCACGAACATAGAGAGCGACTTCTGGCGCATTGCCTCGGAAAGCGATTTTCAGCTCACGGAGTCGCAGAAGGTCAGTGTCGACCTCGCCTATCGTGAAACCGACTTCGAGATCGCCAGCGGCGACCGAAATTCATTCGAATTGCTCGTGAGCTACACGTTGACGCTCAACTGAAAGAGGCCGCGATGAGGACCCTGTATCGTCAGATAGCCACTTGTATCGCCTGCCTTGCCTTTGCGGCACCATCTGTCGCTGAAACGGTCGGGTCCATGACGGCCTACCAGACCAACATCATCCGCAATGACGGCGAGGCGATGAACGTCGGCGCTGGCGTCGAACTCGGCGACCATCTGCGCAGCAATATCACCGGTCTCGGAATGCTCGTATTCCGGGACGAGTCGAGCGCCAAGATTGGTCCGAACACCAGCCTGACGATCGATGAATTCGTCTACAATCCGGGCTCCCGATCAGGAAAGATCGACATCAGGATGAACAGCGGCCTGGCCCGTTTCTACGGCGGTCAGGTTTCGAAGGGCGGCGACATGCAAGTTGCGACGCCACACATGGTGCTCGGAGCCAGAGGCGGCATCATTGAAGTGCTTGTGATAGCTGGTCAGACCGTCGGCATACTGCGCGCCGGCCGCATGACCTGCATGATGAATGGTCGCAAGCTCGTGATCACAAACCCGGGCCACGCCTGCACGTCGGACAATGACAAACTGCTGACCGGCTACGGCGGTATCGACGCCTTCCCGATATTGGACAGCATCGATCGGATAGCCGGCACCGGCCTGCCAGGCGAACCGGGTCCGGGGCTGAACGTAAGCGCGATTTGTGCGTCAGCACTCGGCAATTCGCTCAAAGCCTGCAAGTCCACCGACGGCGCATTGCCCGGCGTGGCCATGGAGTTCCCTGACAGCCCAACGCCCCCTGTAGGCAGCGGGGTGGATGATGAGGATGATGACTGCTTTCCCGACTGCCGGTAAGGCCGGCCGACCGGCATGAGCCCCTCGCTTGATTGGCGGCGGGCTGCCAGGCGGAAAATACCTGGTCTTGCGGTCGTACTCTTGCTGCTCGCTTGCCATTTTGCTTTCGATGGGCCGCTGTCGCGTCTGCGCGAGCGCACGTACGACCTCTACCAGTCCCTTGCCCCGCGCCAGGCGACTAGCAATCCGGTTGTAATTGTCTCGATAGACGACGCGAGCCTTAAGGCATATGGGCGATGGCCTTGGAATCGTGGCCTTTTGGCCGATCTGGTCGATGGTATCACCGAGTCTGGTGCCGCCGTGATCGGGCTTGCGCTGGTGCTGCCCGAGGCTGACACCTCTCCTGATGGCATCGCTGGAGACAAGCGCCTCGCCCGGGCACTGGCGAAACATCGAACCATGCTCGCCGTCAGCCTGGGCAATGAGGCAACGGTTTCAGAAGCAGAGCCCAAAGCCGGCTGGTCGATCGTAGGGCAAGTACCCGAGACGCTTCCTGGCTTCACCGGTCTGACGGGCTCGCTTGCGGATTTCTCGAGCGCCGCTGCAGGCCTTGGGGTAATTCGCACTTTGCCCGATCCCGACGGCGTATTGCGCCATGTGCCGCTGCTCTGGCTTCGAAATACGGATCAAGGCGTGCAGCTTTGGCCTTCTTTCGCAGTGGAACTCCTACGCCTCTACGCCGGAGAGAACAGCTTCGTAGCCCGAATGAATGCCGCCGGGTTTGACGCACTCAGGATGTCCGGCAGCATTGTGCCGCTCGAGCCGCAGGGTAGCATCCGCCTCTGGGAAACCGACACCAATACGCCGCGCATATCTGCCAGCAATGTCCTTTCGGGCCACGGCGATCCTCTGCTGCGGAATGCCATCGCGATTATTGACCTGTCGGCCGTGGGATTGACCCAGTATTTGCCCAGCCCGACGCGTCCGGCGCGACCAGGCGTCGACATCCACGCAGATGCAATCGGCCAGATGCTTGCCGGGCGCTATCTTGTAGAGCCTGTGCAAGCGCGAATGCTCGAGCGGCTCTGGTTTGTCCTCAGTGGCATCGTTTTCATCGGGCTTTCTGGAGTGCTCGCCGAGCGGGTCGTGCTTGGCGCATTCGCTCTGGCGCTCCTGGCAGCCACGCCCTTCGTGTTTGGCGCTCTCGAATACAGCCTGCAGGGTGTGCTCTACGATCCACTGCAGCCGGCGCTTGCGACGATCCTCGTAGCTGGCTTCGAAGGCTATGCCCTCTACAGGCGCAGCGAGCAGCGCCGGTCCACCCTGGCCCGGCAGTTTTCGCAATTTCTGTCGCCCTCCGTGGTGCAGCGCCTCGCAAATTCGGATACCGAAGCGATCCTGTCCGGAGAGAAGCGCGAGATCACAATCCTGCTGAGTGATATACGCGGCTTCACGACGATGAGCGAACAACTCGATGCCCAAGAAATCGGAAAGGTGGTCAACCACTTCCTCGGCCTTGCGACCGATGAGATACTCAAGCGCGATGGGACTATCGATAAGTTCATGGGCGATGCCGTGCTAGCTTTCTGGAACGCGCCGCTTGATCAGCCAGATCATCGCGAGCGCGCGCTCGAAGCGGGGCTCGCCCTGATCGAACGGGTGAAGCGCGAAAACGCCGCGTTCACCGCGCGCAGGCACCCCCCTATCGAAATCGGCGTCGCCATCGAGACTGGCATCTGCTCCGTAGGGAATTTCGGCTCCGAACGGCGCTTCGATTACACCGCGATCGGCTCGCCGGTGAACCGCGCGGCACGGCTCGAGTCAACGACCAAAAAGCTGAGCATCCCCCTGGTGCTTGGTCCCGGATTTGCCCAAGGAGCATCGATGCCGGTTGTCCAGGCGGGCGCCTTTGAACTCCAAGGCTTCAAGGGCGAGGTGCCGGTTTTCACCGTTCCGGAGATACACCCCTCGTCGCAATCTGGCGAGGTCGTGTGATGCTTGGCACCGGTTCAGCTCGCTAACCCATTGGCAGCCGGCGAGCGAAAGCCAAGGGCGGCGGAAATACGATGGGCTGTCTGGGCTACCTGCCGCCCAGTTCGCTTTTGCTGGTCGGTTTATGCCGATAAGCGGAGGCCCATGACTTCAGCACCAATCTGGACTCCTCGGGCGTCACCACGGGCGAAACCCTAACCGATGACAGCGCTGGCCGCGACGCAGAACCCGGATGCTGGTATGGGTATCGCTAGTTCGGGATGCTACTCCAATCCCGATCTCGATGCGAACTGGCTGTGGCTAAGCTGACGCTGGACGATGGCAAGCGCGAAAAGATGCTCTCGGAACTTAGCGAGATCGTCTTCAACGACGTCGCCCTGATTCCGATGCGAGGTCCTCATCGTGGCTGCCTGCCTGAAAGGACCTTCCAGTTCACGACGCGGGCCGACCAGTATACGCTAGCCATGAATGCCAAAACTGTCTGAGGAGGTGTAGAGTTGACGAACATCACCAGGGGGTCCGTTGCGGATCGCGGTCGCGCTACATACGATCTTGGCGCGACCGCCATCTTTGCTTCCAAATCAGACCCACGCTTCCATTATTGTCTGTATGTACCGCCCGCGGTTAGGGAAGGCGCCCAAGTCGACCTGCTGGTGGCCGTCCACGGCACTGGCCGCACCTCGTTCCTGGGTTTCCGCGACGCGTTCGCCGAGTTCGGACGCTGGAACGACTGCGCCATCTTGTGCCCGGTGTTTCCAATGGGCGTTCTCGGCGACGACGCCCGCAGCGGATACAAATACATGATCGAGGGCGACATCCGCTACGATCAGGTGCTGCTCGCCATAATAGAGGAAGTCGTGGCGAAATACCGTCAGGACTGGACCCGCTTCGCCATGTTCGGATTTTCCGGCGGCGGGCAATTCACCCACCGCTTCGCCATCCTCCATCCCGATAGGCTATGGGCGGCGTCGATCGGCGCGCCGGGCTCTGTGACCTTGCTCGATCCCGCGCGGGATTGGTGGGTGGGCATTCGCGACCTGCCGGAGAAGTTCGGCATCACCTTCGATGCCCCAGCGCTGGCAAAAGTGCCGGTCCAGATGATCGTTGGCGATGCCGACCTGGAGACCTGGGAAATCACGCATGTCCAGGGCAGCACCCATTGGATGCCGGGCGCCAACGATGCCGGACGGACGCGGCCGGAACGCCTCGGGACGTTGTGTCGATCTTTCGAGGAAGCGGGTGTGCGGGTGCGCTTTGATTTGCTGCCCGGGGTAGCCCACGAACGGGACGCGGTTCTCGATCCGGTCAAGGATTTCCTGGCCCAGGCGCTCAAGGAACGACGGAACGCATCAGGATGAATGCAATGGCCAGGCCCTGCACGATAAGCTTGTGCAAAGACAGGCTGCTGTGGGGCGCGGACCTCAATCGTATTTGGCCACAAAGCGTCCGACGGCGGCGAGGCAGTCGTCCTTCTCCTCGACATGCGGCATGTGGCTGGAATTCGGGAAGACCATGCCTTCGACGTCGGGAATATGATCGAGAAAGGGCTGGACGCAGGCCTCGGTCGCTTCGTCGTAAAATCCGCGGAACGCCAGGGTTGGCGCCTCGATCAGATGCAGGCGCTCGACGATGGTCCAGTTCCGCATGGTGCCGATCACGTGGAATTCATTGGGTCCGTTCATGGTATGATAAACCGTCGGATCCTCCTCGATTGCCGCGAATGTCCGGGCTACTTCCGGCGGCGTCGGAAGGACACGGCAGACGTGGCGGTCATAGAAGGCCTTGGTTGCCGCAACATAGTCCGGGTGACCGGTGGTTCCGGCTGCCTCGTGCCGGTCAAGCGCACTTTGCACATCGGCCGGCAGCCCGGCGCGCAATTGCAGCGCGCCTTCCACCCATAGCGCCATTGAGGCCAGCGAATTGGCCAGGATCAATGCCTTGAGCCCGGCGGGGCGTCGCACGGCATGTTCGGCCGAGAGTATGCCGCCCCAGGATTGGCCGAGCAGGGCGTAACGGTCGGCTACGCCAATGTGAGTGAGCAGCGCATCGAGTTCGCCCAGGAAGAAATCGACGGTCCAGAAGTCGCCGCCCTTGTCGGGGAGATGGGTCGATTTGCCGTTGCCGATCTGATCGTAGTGGATGACGGCCCGCCCGGTATCGGCCAACTCCTTGAATGAATCGACATAGTCATGGGTGCAACCCGGCCCGCCGTGAGCGACGACCAAAGGCAGCTTGCCCGAGTTGAGATCTCCGATTACGCGATACCAGGTGCGGTAATCCCGGTAGTCGCTAAATCCTTCGGTGGTCGCATGTGCCGTCACAGTTCCAAGCTCTGCGTCATGGCGCGGCAGGGACCAAAGTGACGGACCCTCCCAAGCCTTGTTTGCGGCCGAACGGTACTAAGCGGCCCGGCGCATTTACAGCTAGCACTATTTATAGGTTTGCCCTGTCGGGGGGCGGTGGCCGTCAGGTGGAGAGCCTCAATGCTCCGGCTCGAAACGGTCGCCTGGTTGCTTGCCATCATCCAGGCGGCGGACAAGGCGCGGGGTTCTCGTTCGGCGGACAAGTGGTTGCATGTGGCGCTTCAACGCCACCCGATAGCCGCTAGCTCCCGTCCGCTTAAGCGGGCGCGGCTGTGCCGAGAGCTGCGGCCAGGACATCAGCAAGGCCATGGCCGGCGCTGCCGTCCTCGTCAAGGCGCGGATTGTAGATGGTGACCTCGAGTCCGACCGCCTTTCCGCTCGCCAGGATGATCCGGAGCGCCGCCGACAGTTCGTCCCACGACAGCCCGCCCGGTACGCGGAAATCGACCGCCGGCATGATCGCATCGTCGAGACAATCGGCGTCGAGATGGATGAAAAAGCCGTCGAGTTCCGCCCGCGTCAGGTGGTCAACGGCCGCACGGGCGGCGGCTTCGACGCCCAGGCGGCGGACTGCGTGGAGATCGTAGGCCATGAGCTCCGCTGGCAAAGGCCGGCTGCCGAACTCGGCCTGGTCTTCGTGGTCGCGAAATGCGAAGGCGACAGCGTCCTCGGAGCGAACCAACGGGCGGCGGCCCTCCAGGTCGGTCAGCAGCGCCGGCCCGTAGCCGGTGACGAAGGCCAGGTCCATCGACGCGCCTTCGCTGTTGGGCTCGGCCTCGGGCTGGAAGAAGTCGGCGTGGCCGTCGATAAAGCACAGGCCGTAGGGACCGCGCCGGCGCAGCGCGAGCATCGGACCCAGCAAGATCGTACAGTCGCCGCCCAGCACCACCGGGAATTCGCCAGCGTCCAGCACCTCCTCCACGGCGTCGGCGAGCTTGGGCGACCACGCCGCGATCGCGTTGGCATTCAGCGTTAGGGTGGCAGGGTCGGGCTTCGGGTCTTTCGGCGGGACCGCCAGCCGCCCGGCATGGCGCGCATGGATGCGTTCGGCGAGGCCCAGTTCCAGCAGCCGACCAGGCAAGCGCTCCACGCCGTCGGTCGCCAGACCCAGTGCGGACGGCGCTTCAAGGATGGCATAGGGGCGGGTCGGCATCAGATGCTCCAGCTATCGCGAGTGAGAAGACCGGCGCAACGCCGGCGGCCTCCGCTAACTGAGCGCTGCGGGGCTGCCGGTTTGATGGCCCTATAAGCGACGCTTTTGCAGCCAAAAGACTCACTTCGCAGCCGGCGTAACCCTCGGTACCTGGGCGAAACCGGGGAAATTTCAAGCCGCCGCCCAAATTCCCTGTTGAAGTCTAGATCGCAAGTTTTCTGACCGATGGGAGACGGTTGTTACGGCATTCAGTTGCGCGGCTGGATCAATGGATTGCCGTAGCTCAAAAACGATCCAAAACGGGCGCTCCTCTCAAAGGCCTTCGTCCCAATACGGCGTGCGCCCTATGCATCGCGCAAGGTGGTCGACGAAGGCACGGACCTTCATCGACATGAGCCTGTTGCTGGGATAGACGGCATAAATCGTGCTGGCTGGAGGCTCCCAGGCATCCAGCACGCGTCGCAGCGCGCCAGTACGCAGCGGCTCCGCCACCGCCCATGTGGGCAGTAGGGCGACGCCGATGCCGTCAAGCGCCGCAACGCGCAGCATCTCCGAATTATTGCTGCGAAAGTTGCCGCCCACGGCCACCTGCACCTCGCCAATTTTGCCGGCAAGGCGCCATTCATCGCCCCAAGGCAAAAGGCTGGTGCAGAGGCAGTTGTGCTTGGCAAGATCGCCCGGCTCGTGCGGCACTCCATGCTTGGTGAGATAGGCGGGCGCAGCACAGGCGACGAGCCGGGATGGCGCGAGCTTGCGCACGACAAGCGGCGAATCCTGGAGCACGCCGATACGGATCGCCAGATCGAGCCCCTCATCGACCAGGCTCACATGCGCCGGGCTCAAGGCAATGTCGACGGAAAGCTCCGGATAGCGCCTCAGGAACTCCGGGACGGCCGGCGCCACATGCATCCAGCCGAAGCTGTCGGGCGCCGATATGCGAAGCGTGCCGCGCGGTTCGCGCTGCAGCGCGCTCGCCTCTTGTTCCGCCGCTTCAGCTTCGGCGAGAATCCGGGCGCAGTGGCGGTAGTAGGCTGCGCCCGCTTCGGTCATCGACAGCCGACGCGTGGTGCGGTTGAGGAGGCGAATGCCCAGGCGCTGTTCGAGCCGCTGCACATGGGCGCTGACGGCGGATTTGGAGAGTCCGAGCCGATGAGCCGCAGCCGAGAAACTGCCGCTGTCCACGACGCGAGCGAACGCCGCGATGCCATCGAGCGGGTCCATCATCGGATTGTCCTGAAATCCGGACGGCATGTCCATAGAATTCCGGCTAATCGACGGACGAGAACGGCCTATCTCTTGGTGAGCGACCCGAACCACGAAGGAGATCGACGATGGATGCCAAAGCAACAGCAGCCGAAGCGTTCGTTCGCGAGCCGGCGGCCGGCTCGACGCTCAACGTTCTGGGCATCACCCATATCTACAAAGCCACCGGCGCCGAGACCGCCGGGTCCTTCTCGCTTTGGGAGTCCGTGGTTCCGCCGGGCGCGGGAGTACCACCGCACACCCATGCCCGTGAGGATGAAGCCTTCTATGTGCTGAGCGGCGAACTCGTCATCGAATTCGAGGGCGACTCCGCGCCCCATCGCGTTGTGCCCGGCGGCTTCTTCTTCGGCGCACGCGGCCGGCGCCATGCCATCCGCAATTTCGGCGACAAGCCGGCCCGCGTGCTCGTCCTTTGCGCGCCGAGTTGCGGCCTTGATCAGATGTTTGCAGAATTGGATGCCGCGACCGCTGCCGGCATACCGGAAATGGGAAAGCTCGTGGCCATCGCCGCCAAATACGGAGTCACCATCGAGCCGCCGGCTGATCCGCCGCGCTGAGATCAAACTGTCGTCTGTCAGGCTGGAAACAGAAATGCGGCGGCGGGCTCGAAAAAAATCTGCTGTCTGCTCGAGGCGCTACCTTCCTGTGCTCCTGCCATGTCGGATGTCGGCCTGACGTCGATCTCCTGGCCGGCGGCCGTGCGCGCGATGACGCGCCGCCGCTCGCCGAAGAAGGCGGTGTCGATGAACTCGACCGCAAGCCCGGCAGTGGCCGGGCCGGGTTTCAGCCGAAACGCTTCCGGCCGCACCATCAGCCGGGTCTTCTGGCCATGGCTGAAGTCCTGATCGATCCTGACGCCAGAGACGACCGAGCCATCGGCCAGGCGGATCGTGGCGGAGCCGTTGACGGTTTCAAGATGCTCTGCCGGCAGGAAATTGGAATTTCCGATGAAGCTGGCCACGAATTCGCTCGCAGGTCTCAGATAGAGGTCCTCACCGGTGCCGATCTGCTCGATGCGTCCGTCCCGAAACAGCGCGATGCGATCCGAAAGATGCAGCGCCTCGTCCTGATCGTGGGTGACGTACAGGATCGTTACGCCGGTTTCGCGGTGGATGCGCCGTATCTCGGCCTGGATTTCCTCGCGCAGCTTCTTGTCGAGCGCCGAAAGCGGCTCGTCCATCAGAAGGATCGGCGGATCGTAGGCCAGCGCCCGGGCAAGCGCCACGCGCTGCTGCTGTCCGCCGGAAAGCGCGCCAGGATATCGGCCGCCGAAACTCTCCAGCCGCACCAGCGACAGCATCTCGGCGACTTTTCGTTTCACCTCGGCATCCGGCCGGCGGCGCACGCGCAACGGAAAGGCGACGTTCTCGGCGACGGTGAGATGCTGGAACAGCGTGTAGCGCTGGAACACCATGCCGATATTGCGTTTGTGCGACGGTACCGACAGCAGCGACCTGCCCTTGAGAAGAACGTTGCCGGATGTCGGCTGCTGAAAGCCGGCGACCGCGTAGAGCGTCGTCGACTTGCCGGAGCCGGAAGGGCCGAGAAAGGTCAGGAACTCGCCCTTGGGTATATCGATCGTGACATCGTGCACGGCGACGAAGCTGCCGAACGCCTTGCGCAGGTCGCGAATGGAGAGGAACGGTTCTATCATTTCGACAATTTCCGCCGAATGAGTGCGGTTACGATCATCAGGCTCAGCGTCAGGAGAACGAGAAGGCTGGATGCCGCTGCGATGACCGGGCTCAGATCCTGGCGCAGGCTGCCCCAGATCTTGACCGGTAAGGTCTGCAAGGTGGGACTGGCCATGAAGATCGCGACCACCACCTCGTCCCATGAGGCGAGAAAGGCGAAGATCGCCGCCGAGAGGATCCCGATCTTGATCGCCGGCAAGGTGACCCGGACCTTTGCCTCGAATGGGCTTGCGCCGCAGACGATCGCCGCATCCTCGATGGATTTGTCAAAACCTTCGAGTGCCGCGGTGATGGGTATGATGGCGAAGGGCAGTGCCAGGACTGTGTGGGCGATGACGAAACCTGCCGTGGTGCCGCCGAGCCCGATCCGCAGGAAGAATGCATAGATGGCGATGGCGAAGACGACGACCGGCAGCACCATTGGCGTCAGCAGCAGGCCGCGAAGCGTGTTGCGCCCGCGAAACTGTCCCCTGACCAGGGCGAAAGAAGCCAGGAGCCCGATGACGACGGCGAGAATCGCGGCCATAGTGGCAATGCGCGCGCTGGTCAGCGCCGCTTCGAGCCAGGCCGGATCGGCGAAGAGCTCCTCATACCATTTCAGCGTCCAGCCGGGCGGCGGAAAAGCTAGCCACCGCGATGATCCGAACGACAGCAGCACGATGAAAACCACCGGCAGCAGCAGAAACGCGGCAACCAGGCCGGTGAAACCCAGAAGTGCTGCGCGCAGCCAGCCCAGCCGGTCGTAGTCGAGCAGCATCTCAGATGCCTCCTGTCATGCGCTTGGCGCCGACGAGACGCAGTTGCAGCGCATAGAGCGCCATGGTGACCAAAAGCAGGATGAAAGCCGCCGCGCTTCCGAGCCCCCAGTTGAGCAAGGACTGGATCATCTGGCCGATCATTGCGGCGAGCATCATGTTGGAGGTGCCGCCGAGCAGGGTGGGCGTCACGAAATAGCCGAGCGACATGACGAAAACCATCAGGCCGCCTGCAGCGATTCCCGGAAGCGACAATGGCAGCAGAATGCGGCGGAAGGCGTCGAAGGGGCTCGCACCGCACAGAGCGGCGGCGCGCAGCGTCATCGGATCAATGGCGCGCAGGGTTCCGACCAGTGGCAGTATCATGAAGGGCAGCATGATGTAGACCATGCCGATGGTGACGCCGGTCAGGTTGTTGATCAGCGGCAGCGGCTCGCTGATCAGGCCAATATCCATCAGCGTCCGGTTGATGACGCCGGTGCGTTGAAGCAGCACCATCCAGGCATAGGTCCGGGTGAGCAGATTGGTCCACATCGACAGGATGATGATGCCGAAGACGATCGAGCCGAGGGCGGGCGGCATGATCGCCAGCATCCAGGCGACAGGAAACGCCACGATGACGGTGACGGCGGTAACGACGGTGGCCACCAGAAAGGTGTTGAAGAAGACCCGCGCATAGGTGCCGTCGCCAACCAGGATTGCGTAGTTCTGCAGGCCTGGTACGGGTTCGGTTACGCTTCGCAACAGCAACGCGACGACCGGCACCACGAAGAACAGGGTGATGAGGGTCAGCGCCGGCAGGGCGCCGCCGATGCCATCTGGCCTTCGGAGGATTGATGGTCGATGAAGCAAATTGCTCGACATGGCGATGACCCGGCAGCTCAGGCGGGACGCCTTGCAGCGTCCCGCCGGTTCATGGGTGAAGTCAGCGGCTATTTGGCCTGCCAGGCGTACCAACGCTCCGCGATCGCGTCGCGGTTTTCAGCCCAGTAGTTCATGTCGAGGTTGATCTGCCCGTCGACATAGGCGTCCGGCAACGACTTGACGACATCGGCCGGCATTTCGGCCTTGGCTGCCGTGTTGATGGGTGCGTAGCCGCTTGCTTCAGCAAACATTGCCTGGCTTTTCGCGCTTGTCGCTGTGGCTAGGAATTTCATCGCGCTCGCCTTGTTCTTCGAACCCTTGGGGATGACGAGTACGTCGGCGGCAGTCATGTTCTGTTTCCAGGATGCCCCGACATCGGCGCCGTCCTGCTGGAGGGCGAAGACTCGCCCGTTCCAGAGCTGCCCGAAGGCCGCCTCACCGGAGGCGATCAGCTGCTGCGACTGCGCGCCGCTGTCCCACCAGACGATTTCCGACTTGATCGTGTCGAGTTTCTTGAACGCCCGGTCGAGGTCGAGCGGATAGAGCTTGTCTGCCGGCACGCCGTCGGCCAGCAGCGCGATCTCGATGACGCCCGGTGCCGACCATTTGTAAAACGTGCGTTTGCCGGGAAATTTCGTCAGGTCGAACATGTCGGCCCAGCCGGTTGGCTCGCCCGACACCGCCCCTTTGTTCCAGGCAAGAACGAAGGAGTAGTAGAAGCTGCCGACCGCATGCTCGGTGGTGAAGCGAGGATCGAGATCGGCTTTCGGCACAACATTGAAATCGATCGGCTCCAGCAGGCCGTCCTTGGCCGCTTTGATGGCGAAATCCATTTCGACATCGACGACATCCCAGGCGACGCTGCCGCCTTCCACCATGGCCTTCAGCTTGCCGTAGTCCGTCGGGCCGTCCTGCAGGACCTTGATGCCGGAACTCGCTTCGAACGGAGCAGCCCAGGATTTGGTCTGCGCCTCCTGGGTGGTTCCGCCCCAGCTGGTGAACACCATTTCATCGGCATGCGCGGCAGTGGCTGCCAAGAGTCCGGCCAGGATGCCGGTCAAAATCAGTTTCATGTCATTCTCCTCTGTTGGTTGCTTGGTTTCTTGTTTTTTTATGAAATTGCGCGATTGACGCTGCCCTCATCGCATGACGAACGGGTCCGGGATTGGCTCGTCGGATATCCGTATCCAGACGGATTTCGAGCGCGTGTAATCGCGGATGGCATCAAGTCCGCCCTCACGGCCGAGCCCCGACTGACCATAGCCGCCGAACGGCACGAGCGGCGAAACCGCGCGGTATGTGTTGACCCAGACAACGCCGGCATGGATGTCGCGCGCCATGCGGTGCGCCCTGGCGAGATTGGTGGTGAACACGCCTGAGGCCAGGCCGAACGGCGTATCGTTGGCAAGCGCCAGTGCTTCGGCTTCCGTGTCGAAGGCGAGAACGCTGAGCACCGGACCGAACAATTCCTCCCGCACGCAGGGCAGCGCTGAATCCTCGGCATCGATGATGGTCGGTGCGTAGTAGAAGCCGTGCGGATGATCGTCGTCGGGCCTTTTTCCGCCGGTGACCAGCGTCCCGCCATTGGCGAGGCTCTCGGCAACGATCTTCTCGATCCATTCCCGCTGGCGTGGCGTTGCCAGCGGTCCCATTTCGGTGGCCGGATCCTGCGGATCACCAATTTTGATGGCCTCGGCCTTGTGCTTCAGCCTGTCCAGGAACTCGGCTTTTATCGAACGCTCGACTAGCAGCCGCGAGCCGGCGACGCAGCTTTGTCCAGACGCCGCAAAAATCCCGGCCACGACCGCGTTGGCCGCACTGTCCAGGTCTGCGTCGGCGAAAACGACAACGGGACTTTTCCCGCCCAGCTCCAGCGTCGTATAGGCGAGATTTTCCGCTGTGTTGCGGACGATAGCGCGAGCGGTCGAAGGTCCGCCGGTGAAGGCGACGCGTGAAACCAGCGGATGACTTGTCAGGCGCCGGCCGCAATCGTGCCCGAACCCGGTCAGTATGTTGACGCTTCCGGCGGGAAATCCGGCCTCGTGAACGAGTTCGGCGAAGGCCAGCAGCGGTGCTGGGCCGTCCTCCGAGGCTTTCAAGACGACCGTGCAGCCGGCGGCCAATGCCGGGCCGAGCTTGACCGCCGAAAGGAAGAGCTGCGAATTCCACGGCACGACGGCAGCGACGACGCCGATCGGCTCGCGCCTGATAGTGACGTCCATATCGGCCTTGTCGATGGGCAGATGCGAGCCTTCATGCTTGTCGGCAAGCCCGCCATAGTAGCGGTAATAGTCGCCGACATAGGCGATCTGGGCGCGGGTCTCGCGGATGATCTTGCCGGTGTCGCGCGTTTCCAGTTCGGCCAGGCGGCCGGCATTGGCGACGACCAGGTCACCGAGGCGCACCAGCAGGTTGCCTCGCGCCGTCGCCGTCAGCGATGCCCACGCGGCGGAGTGCAAAGTCCGGTGCGCCGCTTCGACGGCGCGGTCGACATCGGCTTCGGTTGCAGCGGGCATCGTCGCCCAGGGCGCTCCGGTGGACGGATCGATGCTTTCGAAGGTGGCCGTCGGCGTATCGAACGCTCCATCTATGAAGTTGCTGAAGGCCACAAGGGTCATTGCGGCCTCCCATGCCCGAAGGCCGACATCACCTTGTCGACAAACAGCTGCAGCGACTTCTTCTTGCGCTCGTGCGGTAGACCGCTGTCGATCCAGATCGAATATTGGTCGTAGCCGAGCGCCTCATATGCCTTTAGCCGGCTGATCACCTCTTCGGCCTCGCCGATGACCAGGTTCTGTCGGATCTTGTCCGGCGTGTATTGCGGCATGGCCGCGATCTCGTCGCCGGTGAGCGCTTCCAATATGCCTTGGCGAACAGGCTTCTTGTTCTGGAACCACGCGCCGAACTGGCAGTAGAACAGCGACAGGTCCTTCGTCAGCTGTTCCGCATCGGCGGCGTCTTCTGCAACGAATGTGTGCATCAGCAGCATGATCTCGGGGCGGGCCATGTCGGGATGCGCCGCGCACGCCGCGTTGAAGCGCTCCATCAGGCTGGTTACTTCATCATCGCCCGAGGCGAGCGGCGTCACCTGGACGTTGCAGCCGTTGGACACGGCGAAGTCGTGCGAGTTCGAATCGCGCGCCGCCACCCAGATCGGCGGGTGCGGTTTTTGCACCGGCTTGGGCGACGAGGTGGTCGAGGGAAACGACCAGAATTCGCCGGACATCTCGAAATCGCCTTCCCAGAGGCCCTTGATAGCGGGGATGATCTCGCGCATGCGCTGGCCCGCGCCCCAGGCGTCGAGCCCAGGGAACAGGCGCTGGTATTCATAGCTGTAGGCGCCGCGCGCGATGCCGATGTCGAGCCGGCCGCCCGTGACGACATCGGTCATTGCTGCCTCGCCGGCGAGCTTGATCGGATGCCAGAACGGCGCGATGACCGTTCCTGTGCCGAGCCGGATGCGCTTCGTCCTGGCGCCGAGATAGGCGATGTTGATGAACGGGTTTGGCGAGATGGTGAACTCCATGCCGTGGTGTTCGCCGATCCAGGCCGTCTCGAAGCCTGCCGCCTCGGCCATCAGGACCAGTTCCTCAAGCTCGGAGATGAGCTCGGCATGCGGCTTTGCCGGGTCCGAGCGTTCCATATGGACGAAGAGCGAGAACTTCATATCTGTTGACCCGGATTAGAAGTGTTCATGGATACCGGCTCGGCGAGCGGACGGACTTCACCTTCGACCTCGTTGCCGACATAGACTCCAAAAGCATCCTCCCGACATTCGCGAACATAGCGGGCGAGCATCGAGCGCACAGCAGCGTCGGCGATGTTCAGCCCGGCAATCCTGTCGATGTCGACGAGCCGGACCTGGCCATCGCTGGAGTGGGGCGCGTCCACCGTGCCGCGGTAGTAGACATGTGTTCGCGATGGGTTTGCGGCGTCGTCCCAGACCGCAAACAGGAATCCGAGATGGGCGTCGACAGCTTTCGCAGCGAGGCATCCCCTAAGGCTTCGCGTGTCGCCGGGCGTTCCGAGCCCTCGGCCCGCCGGCAGTTCGAAAAAGCCGTCGGCGGTTTCGAAGAACAGCACGCGGCCTTCATCTTCGAGGATGGCGCCGACTTCCATGTCCGGAGGCGCGGCCGCCAGCGCTTCCTGGCTGAGACCGGGCGAGACATACGCCCCACGGCAATAGCCGAGGGGCTGCGATGAATTGTGGGAGAATTCGCGAACGCGGCCGATGAGGATCGAATGGTCGCCGGCGTCGACCAGCTGCTCCATGTCACAGTCGAACGTAGCCGCCGATCCAGCGAGCAGCGGACTGCCGGTCGGGCCGAAGCGCCACTCGACAGCCGAGAACTTGTCCTGCGATTTCGAAGCGAAGACGCCGGATGCGGCTCGCTGTTCCTCCGAGAGCACGTTGACGGCAAAGCACTTCGAGGTCGAAAACACCGGATGGCCCAGCGCTTTCTTGGCGATGCAGACCAGAACAAGCGGCGGATCGAGCGAAACGGATGTAAACGAATTGGCGGTGAAGCCTCGAGGCTCTCCTTCCGGCCCGATCGCGGTGACGATGGTAACGCCGGTCAGGAAGGAACCGAGCGCCCGCCTGAATTCGCCCGCGTCGAAGGCTGTGTCCATCGCCGGTCGCGCCGATGCGCTTGCGCCGTCGTTGCTCTCGAGAAAATCGACAATGCGCCGTGTGACCACGTCAGGCGAGGCAACGGCCATCATATGTCGTTCGCCCTCCAGAACGACGCAGCGACCGCGCGGCGCGAGGCGCGCCATCGCCGCCGACATCGCAGGCGAGGAATTCCTGTCCTGCGAGCCGGTCATGAACAGGGCCGGCATCGCGAGACCGGGAAGACGATCGCCATGCGCCGCATCGGCATGGGCGAAAAGTCGATATGTGCGCGCATAGCCTTCGCAGTTGACGCTTTGCAGTGCCGCGCGCGTTGTCCTTGCGGCCTCGGCCAGGCTGTCGGGGACGGGGTTGCCGAACCAGCGCGCGATCGTTGCGTCCGTCCCCGACGGGTTTTCCGCGCCGTTCAATTCGGCGGCGCGTTCGCGCACCGCCTGCGCAAGGTCCGCCGGGCGGCGAAAGACCGCGTTGAGCGACACCATGCGGCGGACCCGTTCGGGTGCGTTGAGAGCGATTTCCTGCCCGACCAGCGCCCCCATTGAATGGCCAACGATCGAGACGGTATCCAGGCCAAGGTGATCTAGAAGCCGGATTGCCTGTCCGGCATAGTCGGCGAGGCTGGCGGCCTCGGGCGGCAACGGCGACTGGCCGTGTCCCAGGATGTCGATCGCGATGACATCCCATCTGTTTTTCATCAGCTCGATCTGGGGTGCCCAGATCGCCGCGTTCATGCCGACGCCGTGGATGAGGAGGACCGGCGCGCCGGATCCGGCACGGATGAAGCCGGTGCCGTCAGGCGCCGTTCCGCGATGCCAGCCACGGTCCGCCAGATCAGCCATGCAGGTCGCCGACCTCCTTGAGATCCTGGTAGCGGTCGCCGATGCGATGATGCGGTCGCCCGCCGATCGAGGCGCCGAGCGCCACCACCAATTCGTCCGGCGCCGGCGCGTCGCCGATCTGGAAATGCACAGTCAGGTAGTGCGAACGTCGGCCTTCGTCGTTCTTGTCCATGAGCGGGATCATGATCGGCGTGTTCGGCCCGCCGCGCAGATTGGTGAAGGCAAGATAGGTCTTGGCGCCGACGGCACGCCGATAGTGGTTGCCGAAATGCAGCGTATGGATGAGCGCCGAGGCATGCTCGATCTCGCCTGATGTGCCGCAGATTGCGGCCTTGCCGTAGCCTTCGATCGCTTCGCCGGATCCCGCGACCGCGAGGATTTCACGGGTCAGCATCTCTCCCAAAACCGGCGCATAGGTGCGGATCTCGGGAGAAAGGTCCTCAGTGAAACCGCGCCCGGCCCAGGGATTGTCGAGCACTGCCGCCACGCCGATCAGGCGCAGCGGCCGCGGGGCTGCCTTGCCGCCTTCAATCAGCGTGTTCTCGACATAGGTGACGATCTTTCGGATGGCCGGCTTCATCGAATCCTCTGTGGTCGATCGGGCTGAGACATCCGGAAAAGTTCCTTTTGCCTCGACAATCTTATGGTATACCATACTATTGAAGACCAAATCCCTTGTCAACGGATCGTCGAATCTGTTTGTTTGCGGGTGCTGGGAGTAGATGAATTGGCCGACGACACACTGAGGATCGAACGATCCACCAAGACGCTGAGAACGCTGGCGCTGGAGCGCATGCGCGACGCGATCATGGGGTTTCACTTCCAGCCCGGCGAACGGTTGGTCGAGCGGCCGCTTTGCGACCAGCTCGGCGTCAGTCGCTCGGTGGTGCGCGAAGTTCTGCGGCAGTTGGAGACTGAAGGCCTGGTGCAGATGATACCGGGCCACGGACCCGCCGTGGCCCGGCCGGATCTCAGCCGCACCGATGAGATTTATGAACTGCGCGCTCTGATGGAGGGCATCGCGGCGCGCGCCTGCGCGCTGACCGCGACGGAAGACCAGATCGCTGCGCTTGAGCGCGCATTCGATGTGCTGCTCACGGCGTGGGCCTCAGCCAATCCGATCGAGGTGATGCGGGCGACGACAAAATTCTATGAAGTGCTTTTCGATGCCGCCGACAAGCGCATCGCCTGGGAGATCGTCCAGGGTCTGAACGTCCGCATCAACCAGCTGCGTTCCATGACCATCGCTTCGGTGGACCGCCGCGATGCCGCAATTGCCGAAATGACCGACATCATGAACGCCATCAAGTCGCGCAACGGCGATGAAGCCGAAGCGGCGGCCCGGCGACATGTGGAGCAGGCCTGGCGAATTGCGCAACAGACCCTTCGCAACAGCTGAAGCAGAAACTTCACATTACGGAATCGCCCGTCGCCCTCGCACTGACCCACTGCAGGCAACTCCAACGCGCATCCAACCGATGATATAGCAGCAATGGCGTTGTTTCTGACTGCTGACGATAGCGCACTCTGGGTTTGCTGGTGTGGATGCTATTTCGAGCGTATTCTCTTCCTTAGGGAACAAGCCAGGTCGACCTCGATTGGGCCGCTTGCGCTCGGCCGCCCGCTCGGGAGGAGCCTCTGATTGCGATGGCGCGCTTTGCTCACCTTGCCCTTCTCGCCGTCGCCTTGGCATTGCCTGGAATTGCACTGGCCGGGGAGCCCTTCGTCCCGAGCTGGATCAAGAACGATCCCGCAGCCAAGACAGTGGCCATGGAGATTGTTGCCGATTGGAATCAAGTCGAGCGGTTCCGCAGGGACAACATCCGGACCGACATTATCGACTTCAACGGTTACTGGGGCGGCAATCTCACCATCGTCGTGCCAGCGGAATGGTCGGTAAAGATCGAGTTCATCAATGGCTCCTCGTCTTTCCGGCACAGCCTGATGCTGACCAGGGTCTACGCTCAGTCAGAGATGCCAGTGAAGTTGACGGCCGAGGATGCGATCTGGGGGGTGTACACCGAACCGCCAGAGGGAATTAAGATCAATGAGAGGAGGCAACTCAATTTTGTTGCGCAGCAGGCCGGGAGCTATTTCCTCGCCTGCGGGAGGCAAACGCATCTAATGGACGGACATTGGATCGGTTTCGAGGTGAGAGACAGCATCGAGCAGGCCGTGGCAATCATAGACGAAAACAAATTTCCGCAGGAGCAGCCCCCAGGACGGCCTTAGGGGCTACGCGAGCAAGCCCGCGCCATGGCTTGGTCGTGGAGATCAATGCAAACCAGGGCGGCTTACCGGAAATTCGAAAGTCTGGCGTGCCCGAGCAGCTGCCTTTGCTCGCCAAGCCACCAGCGGGCAATGCTTTCGTCACTATTTCAGCTGCCCTATGCCCCACAAGGGCAATTCTGTACGGCTTGGTCGTTCTGGGCGCTGTCATGGCGCTGCGCGAACGGCGGCTGCAATGAGGAAGGACAGGGACGATGAGCGTCAAGATTATGAGTAAAGGGGCGCCGACATCGGCGGACGATTTTCTGACCGGGCTGAAGGGGCAGCGCGTGCTGGTGACGGCCGATGCCGGCGGCATCGGCTTGGCCATTGCCGACACGCTGTCGCGGCTCGGCGCGCGCATCGTCGTCTGCGACGTCTCCGACGAGGCGCTGACTGCTGCTCCGGACAAGATCGCCCTCGTCGCCGCGGTCAAGGCCGATGTCTCGCGCGAAGACGACGTCGACCGGCTGTTCGAGACGGTTAAGGAAAAGCTCGGCGGGCTCGACGCGCTGATCAACAATGCCGGCATCGCCGGGCCGACCGGCGGCGTCGATGAAATCGATCCGGCGGACTGGCAGCGCTGCATCGACATCTGCCTGACCGGCCAGTTCCTCTGCGCCCGGCGTGCCGTGCCGCTGATCAAGGCGACGGGCGGCGGCTCGATCGTCTCGATGTCGCCCGCCGCCGGCCGCCACGGCTACGCTTTCCGCACCCCCTATTCGGCCGCCAAGTTCGGCGTCATCGGTTTCACGCAGAGCCTCGCCAAGGAACTCGGGCCGCACGGCATAAGGGTCAACGCTATCCTGCCCGGCATCATCGAAGGACCACGCATCGACAAGGTCATCGCCGACCGGGCCAAGCAGCTCGGTGTGTCGAATGAGGAGATGACGGAGCGCTATCTCCAGAACATCTCGCTGCGCCGCATGACCAGCCCCTATGACATCGCCGCGATGATCGCCTTCCTGTTGTCCGATGCGGCGATCAACATCTCCGGCCAGTCGCTCGGCGTCGACGGCAACGTCGAAACCCTTTGAGGAGCCCGACCATGGTGAAAGTAGCAATTGTCGGCAGCGGGTTCATCGGGCGGGCCTGGGCAATCAGTTTTGCCCGCGCCGGTCATGACGTGCGGATGTGGGACCAGTCGCCGGCCGCGACGACCGGCGCGCATGATTACATCGCCGGCGTGCTCGGCGACCTCGCGGCGAACGATCTGCTGCGGGGACAGGCAATCGACGCCGTGCTTGGTCGCATCACCATCGTGGCAGAACTGGGCGAGGCGCTGGCCGATGCGGTTCATATCCAGGAGAACACGCCCGAAAACCTCGATGTGAAACGCGAGGTGTTCTCTCGGATCGATGCAATTGCCGCTCCGCAAGCGGTGATCGCCAGTTCCACCTCGGCGTTGCTGCCGTCGAAATTCACCAACCATCTGCAAGGGCGGAACCGCTGCCTGGTCGTGCATCCGATCAATCCGCCCTATCTCATCCCGGCCGCGGAAGTCGTGCCGGCGCCATGGACGTCTTCCGAGACGGTCGAAAGGACCCGCGCCTTCCTCGTCGATGCGGGCCACGCGCCATTGGTGATGAAGCACGAGCTCGACGGCTTCATCATGAACCGCCTGCAGGGCGCGCTGCTGGAGGAGGCTTTTCGACTTGTTGCCGACGGCTATGCCAGCGTCGAGGATGTCGACATCGGCATTCGCGACGGGCTGGCGCTACGCTGGTCATTCATGGGCCCGTTCGAGACGATCGACCTCAATGCGCCGGGCGGCGTACGCGACTACGTCGAGCGCTATCAAGCGATCTATGCCAACATTTTTCCGCAGATGCTGCGACGGGTCGATTGGGCCGGCGAGGTCATCGAGACGGTCGAGGCCGACCGCCGCAAGCGGCTGCCGCGAGAAGGCCTTGGTGAACGGCAGGTGTGGCGCGACCGCCGGCTGATGGCGCTGGCGGCGCACAAGAAAAAATCGGATCAGGAGTTTGGAAGATGACGGAAACAAGCCGCAAGCCCGGCGCCCAGCAGACCAAAGGCAAGGTGATCATCACCTGTGCGGTGACCGGGGCGATCCACACGCCGACCATGTCGCCCTATCTGCCGATCACGCCGGACCAGATCGCCGCCGAGGCGATCGCGGCGGCGGAGGCGGGCGCGGCGATCCTGCACCTGCATGCCCGCGACCCCGAGACCGGCAAGCCTGACCAGACGCCGGCGGCGTTCGCCCGCTTCCTGCCGCGCATCAAGCAGGCCACCAATGCCGTCATCAACATCACCACTGGCGGCAGTCCCTACATGAAGGTCGAGGAACGCGTGCGCCCGGCCGCCGAGTTCAAGCCTGAGGTCGCCTCGCTCAACATGGGCTCGATCAATTTCGGGCTCTATCACCTCGTCGACAAATACGAGACTTTCAAGTTCGACTGGGAAAGGCCGCATCTGGAAGCGACGCGCGACCTTGTCTTTCGCAACTCGTTCAAAGACATCGAATACATTCTTGCGACCTGCTATGACAACGGCACGCGCTTCGAGTTCGAGTGCTACGACATCGCCCATCTCTACAATCTCTCGCACTTCGCCGACCGCGGGCTGGTCAAGCCGCCGTTCTTCGTGCAGTCGGTGTTCGGTCTGCTTGGCGGCATCGGCACGCATCCCGAAGACGTCGCCCATATGAAGCGCACCGCCGACCGGCTGTTCGGCGACCAGTTCCGCTGGTCGGTGCTCGGCGCCGGCGCCAGCCAGTTGCGCATTGCCGCGCAGTCGGCAGCGCTTGGCGGCAACATCCGCGTTGGGCTCGAAGACAGTCTTTGGGCCGGCAAGGGCAAGCTTGCCAAATCGAACGCCGAGCAGGTGGTGCTTGCCCGCAAGATCATCGAGGGGCTTGGCATGGAAGTGGCGACGCCCGACGAGGCGCGCGAGATCCTGTCACTGAAGGGCGGCGACAAGGTCGCGTTCTGAGGCGGCTCGCGAGATCTGGGCTTATGACTATGACATCGCGACTGGTGCTGCTAGCAACCGGCGCACCTTCGTCCGCGTCGACACCAGCCGGGGTGGCGCTGCGGCAGCCTGTTCGCAATAACCGGCCTTGGCATCAAGGGCGTTGCGGAACCACGCTTCGCCGGATGACGGCGGCTGCAAAAGGGGATAGAGGCGAATAAAGAAAACGAGCGCTCGCTCGATTTCTAGAACGATTCCGGCCACCTCGCTTCGCTGAGAGTTTGTCCATGAATTTCGACATTCCAGCCCGCATCGAAGATTACCGCGTCCGCATTGCCGACTTCGTCGAGCGTGAGATCCTGCCGCTCGAGGCCGACAAGATGTCCTATGACGCGCATGGAAATATCGCCTTGCCGCTGCTGGAGACGCTTCGCGCCAAGGCGCGGATGGCGGGCCTGTGGTGCCTGCAACTCAAGCCCGAAACTGGCGGCGCCGGTCTCGGCAAGATGGACATAGCGGTCTGTTACGAGGAGATGAACCGGTCGATCTTCGGACCCGTGGTGTTCAATTCGGCAGCGCCCGACGATGGCAACATGATGGTTCTGGAGGCGCTCGGCACGCCAGCACAAAAGGAAAAATGGCTGAAGCCGATTGTCGAGGGCAAGGTGCGCTCGGCCTTTGCCATGACCGAACCGCACCCCGGCGGCGGTTCGGACCCTTCGATGATCATGACGCGTGCGAAGCGGCGCGGCGACAAATATGTCGTGACCGGCCGCAAATGGTTCATCACCGGCGCGCAGCAGGCCAGCCATTTCATTCTGATCGCGCGAACCTCGGACGACCCGCGCCATGGGCTGTCGGCCCTGATGTTCCACAAGGACCAGCCGGGCTGGCGCATCATGCGCCGCATCGAGATCATGGGCCCGGAGGAGCATGGCGGACATTGCGAGTTGGAATTCGATGGGCTCGAAATTCCTGTCGAAGATATGCTGGCCGGCGAGGGCAGGGGCATGAAGGTGACGCAGGTGCGGCTCGGCCCGGCGCGGCTTACCCACTGCATGCGCTGGCTCGGATTGTCCAAGCGCTGCGTCGAGATCGCGCGCGCCTACGCTGCCGTGCGCCACAGTTTCGGCCAGCGCCTCGCCGATCGCGAAAGCGTCCAGCTGAAGCTCGGCGACCTCGCCATGCGCATCGAGATCGGCCGCCTGCTGGTGATGAAGGCTGCGTGGGAGCTGGACCGCGGCGGCTTTGCCCGCAAGGACGTGTCGATGGCCAAGGTCCAGGTCGCCAACGTGCTGCATGACGCGGCCGATGTGGCGATCCAGATCAATGGCGCGCGGGGCTATTCCAAGGACACCGTGCTCGAATGGATCTACCGCTACGCGCGCCAGGCGCGGCTGGTCGACGGCGCCGATGAGGTCCACAAGATGGTGCTGAACCGTTTCCTCAACGAGGAACAGAGGGGCTTCTGGCGCTGGACTGTCGAAGGCGAGGCATAACAGACGCGGTGGCGTCTCAGGAGGAAAGATGGCGCAGCCGCTGAATGCGGACTTCGATCCTGCGGCATTGAAGGGCTTTCTCGCGATCCGCTTCGGCGATGCCGCAATGACGCTCGAGCGGATCGGCGGCGGACAGTCCAACCCCACCTACTTCGTCGACTATGGTGCGCATCGCATGGTGCTGCGCAAGAAGCCGGCCGGGCCGATCCTGCGCGGGGCACATGCCGTCGACCGCGAGTTCCGCGTGCTTGAAGCGCTCGCGCCGACCGATGTCCCGGTGCCCGAGCCGGTGCTCTATCACGACGGTGCCGAGCCGCTCGGCACGCCCTTCTACCTGATGGAGCGGCTGGATGGTCGCGTCTTCCACGACTGTTCGCTGCCTGGCCTTGTCCCCGCGGAGCGACGCGCGATCTATTTCGGCATGGCCGAAGCGATGGCCAAATTGCATGCTGTTTGTCCCGACGAAGTCGGTCTCGGCGATTACGGCCGGCCCGGCAATTATTTCGAGCGCCAGATTGAGCGCTGGACCAAGCAGCTCAGGCAATCGCCGAGCGACAGAATTCCGGCGCTCGAAGCGGTCGCCGACTGGCTGCCGCAGCATCTGCCCGAGGATGATGGGCGCGTGTCGATCGCCCATGGCGACTTCCGCCTCGGAAATCTGCTGTTCCATCCCGACAAGCCGGAGGTGATCGGCATTCTCGATTGGGAGCTGTCGACGATCGGCCATCCGCTCGCCGATCTCGGCTTTTGCTCGATGACCTGGCATTCGACCCCGGACGAATATGGCGGCATCCTCGGCCTCGATCATGCCGCCCTCGGCATCCCCAGTCAGCGCGAATTCCTCGACCATTATTTCGCGCATGCCGTACCGACTGCGCCCTTGCAACGCTTCCACCTGGTTTTTTCGCTGTTCCGTTTCGCGGTGATCTTCGTCGGCATCGCCGACCGGGCGCGGGCAGGAAGCGCGGCGTCGGCCGATGCCGCCAGCAAGTGGCCTCTCGCCGGTCGCTTTGCCGCACGTGCTCAAGAGATCATCCAAGGAGCGAGACCGTGGAGTGGCTCCTGAGGGGAGCGTTCGCGCCTGGTCCTTTCCCTACCCCGCGGCGTCAGCAATCCAATCCGAGAGGCTTCGCGAAAAACTTCGCGGCACGATGAGTTCGCACGCAGTCTCGCCGGTGCACAGGAAGAGCACGGGCACATGATGCAAGGATGTCAGCACGGCCCGGCGCGGAGCGGCCGCCGGCGCGCGCCAGTCGACAGTGATGCATTTGGAGAGAACCCGCGCGATGTCGGCCCCGGCCATTGTGAAGCGCACGCGACCTTCGCCCAGAGAGACTGAACAGCCGAGATCCGGGTCGACGGCAAGCGAAGGTACTTGCGCGCCGTCGTCGAGAGCCAGCCAGAAACGGCGAGGTGAAACGCGGATGACGAGAAAACCCTTGTGATGAACGGTCTCTCCGACCGAGGCGGGAAGTTTGGTGCCGAGCGACGCCGAGAGGCTCTTTTCGAATTGCCTCAGCGTCCCGTCCCAGCCCTCAACCTGGATGAGCGGACAATCGGCCACAGATAGGCTGAACTCCGGGCTAGTCATGCAGTCGCTCCCCCTGCGGATCGAGGAATACCGGCGAGACGATGCGGGCACGCACCGTTTCGGCTTTCATCGGATAGACGGCCACGACCTCGCTTCCTTCGCTGGCGACATCGCCGGCAAGCAAGGCCAGCCCGACATAGTGGCCGCGTTCGGGGCTGAAGGTGACGGAGGTGACGCGGCCGCGCCCGTGGCCGTAAGGTTTCTCGCCCGGCAGAAACAGCACAGCGCCACCGCGCAGGCGTTTTCCCTCCTCGATGCATTCCAGTCCGACCAGGCGCTGGCGGTCGGGCGCCTGGAAGGCGGGGCGCCGGCGCAGGACATCGCCGACGAAGCCGGTGCGCTTGCCGGCCATGCGGCCGAGGCCAAGATCGTCGAGTGTCGTGCGCCCATCGATTTCAGGTCCGGCGACATGGCCCTTTTCGACGCGCAGCGCACCGAGCGCCTCGACGCCATAAGGTTTCAGGCCGAGCGGCCTGCCTGCTTCGAGCAGGCGGCTCCAAAGCTGTTCACCGGCAGTTGCGCCGACATAGATTTCGTAGGCGCGCTCGCCGGAATAACTGAGGCGCAGGATGCGGAGCGCACGGCCCTGCCATTCGCTTTCGAGCAATCCCATATGCGCAAGTGCCGCGTCGGAAACATCGAGAGCGGGAAACGCGGCACTCAGAATTGCGCGGCTTTTCGGTCCGGCAACCGACATCGCCGCCCATTCATCGCTCACCGAGGTCACGGCGACGCGCAAATCCGGCCAGGCCGTATCGAGCAGGAATTCAAGACGCGACAGCACGTCGGCGGCCTTGGCGGTCGAGGTGGTCATGAAGAACCGGTTCTCGGCCAGACGCGTCGTTGTGCCGTCGTCGAAGACGATGCCGTCGTCGCGCAGCATGACGCCGTAGCGCGCACGGCCAACCGGCAGTTTGGCAAAGCCGTTGGCGTAGATGCGATCGAGAAAAATCGCGGCATCCGGGCCTTGGACGTCGATCTTGCCGAGGGTGGAGATGTCCATCAGGCCTGCGGCCTGGCGCACACACCGCATTTCGGCGACATAGGCTTCGTTCACGTCACGTCCCGACTGCCTGTAGAAATAGGGCCGCATCCAGAGCCCGACTTCCAGCATCTCGGCGCCGTTCGCCATGTGCCAGTCGTGCATCGGCGTGCGGCGGATCGGCTTGAAATGATGGCCGATGGCGCGTCCGGCAAGCGCACCGATGGCGACCGGCGTATAGGGCGGTCGAAAGGTCGTGGCGCCGGTTTCGGCGATCGTTGCATTGCGTAAGGCCGCCATCGAGGCAAGCGCTTCAAAATTGCTGGTCTTGCCCTGGTCGGTGCCCATGCCGAGCGTGGTGTAGCGCTTCAGGTGCTCGACCGATTCATAGCCCTCGCGATGGGCAAGCTCGATATCCCCGGTCGTCACGTCCATCTGGAAATCGACGAAGGCTTTTCCACGGCCGAGAGAAGGGATTTCGCGAAACGGGGCCGTGGCGGTGTCGCCAAGATCGAGTTTCGACGGAGCGGGCACCGGCGCCGACTTGCCGCAGAACGATGCCGCCTCGGTGCCGGCGCGATGACCGTCCTCGATGACATCGGCGGTCGAATAGGCTCCCATCATCGAGCCGGCGCCGAACCGGTCCGCCGTAAACGCGCCCGGCACGAAGCCGGCAATGTCGTCGCGATATTGAGGTTTGACGCCCAGGTGCGAGGTGAGATGCACGGTTGGCGACCAGCCGCCGGATACACAGACCAGGTCGCAGGCGGCCTCGGATATGCCGTCCGGTCCGTTGAGTGTTGCACGCCTGACGGCATGGCCGCCGCGCAAGTCGATGATGCGTGTTGCGGCCCGCACCACCACGCCGAGCCGTGCGGCTCTTGTGGCGAGCGCGGCGGGTGGTGCTGCGCGCAGGTCGGCAACCGTCACCTCTGCGCCGGCATCGGCAAGGTCGAAGGCGGCGCGCCAGGCGCCGTCATTACTGGTGGCGACGATTATTTTCTTGCCGGGCAGGACGGCGAAACGGTTGAGATAGGTCCGGGCGGCCGACGCAAGCATGACGCCGGGCCGGTCGTTATTCGAGAACACTATTGGCCGCTCGATGGCGCCGGTGGCGAAAACGATCGAGCGGGCGCGAAGCATGGTGAACGTCTGCCGCGCTTCGCCGGCCAGCTGCGGATTGGTTGGGTCGCGTTGCTCGACCAGTCCGATGACATTGCCGTCATAGATGCCGAAAGCGGTTGTCCGCTTCATCAGAGTGACGGGTTCGGAGCTCTCCAGCTCGGCCTCGGCCTGTCTCAACCATGCGGCCGCTGCGCTGTCGGGCGGCTCCGCCAAAAGCTGGCCGCCGAGCAGGAAATCCTGTTCGATCAGTGCGACCCGCACGCCGGCCGCCGCGGCAGCACGCGCCGCCGACAATCCCGCCGGGCCGCCGCCGATGATTGCGACGTCGGCAAACGCATGACTGATATCGTAGCGGCCGGGATCAGGGTCGGTGCCGGCTCTACCGAGCCCGGCCGCCTTGCGGATAAAGTGCTCGTAGAACATCCAGGCGCGGCGCGTCGGACCCATGAAGGTCTTGTAGTAGAAGCCGGCCGAAAGGAACGGCGCCAGCAGGCCGTTGACGCTTTGCATGTCAAAGGCAAGCGATGGCCAGCGGTTCTGGCTTTCTACGACCATGCCGTCTGCAAGTTCCAGCGTCGTCGCCGGCAGGTTCGGCTCGCGCCTGCCTGCGGTTCCGAGCGTAACCAAAGCGTTCGGCTCCTCCGGCCCGGCGGAAAAAATGCCGCGCGGACGATGATATTTGAAGCTGCGCCCGACCAGGGTGACGCCGTTGGCGAGCAGCGCGGAGGCAAGCGTGTCGCCGCGATATCCAGCCAGCTCGCGGCCGTCGAAGGTAAATTCTACCGGCTGTTCGCGGTCGATGCGGCCACCCATCGCCAGCCGCTTGTGGTTCGAACTCATGCTGGTGATTTCCTGGCCGGCAATTTCCTGGCGAGATCGACGGATGCAATGGCGTGGTTGCGCGTGTCGCGTTCGACCACCAGCCATTGGCGGCAACCGGTCACGTGCTGCCAGAATTCGCGATGCAGCCCAGCCGGATTTGTCCTGACATAGACGTAACGGTACCAGGCCTCCGGATCGGGATCGTCGTGGGCCGGGCGCGTGACCGAGGCATCGCCGCCGTAGCGGAACTCGTCATGGTCGCGCAGACCGCAGCATGGGCATTCGATGCGCAGCATTGTCTTCCGCCTCCTATTGCAGCCAGGCTGAGGGGCCGGCGCCAGCCTCATCGAGCGTGTGGCCGGTGCGGAAACGATCGAGCCCGTAGGCTGCGATCAAGGGATGCGGCTTGCCGGTGGCGATCGTGTGGGCGAAGCACCAGCCGGAAGCCGGCGTTGCCTTGAAGCCGCCATAGCACCAGCCGCCGTTGAGATAGAGGCGCTCGATCGATGTCGGGCAGATGATCGGGCTGGCATCGGGCGTCATATCCATGACGCCGCCCCAATGGCGCAGCAGACGGACGCGCGAAATGCACGGCATCAGCGCAATCGCCGCCTCCGCCACTTCGCGCACGACGCCGAGATTGCCGCGCTGGGCGTAGGAATTGTAGCCGTCGAGATTGCCGCCGAAGACCAACCCGCCCTTGTCCGACTGGCTGACGTAGAAATGGTCGGCACCGTAGGCGACGACGTGGTCTACCAACGGCTTCAGCGGTTCGGTGACGAACGCCTGCAGGACGTGGCTTTCGATCGGCAGTTCCAGGCCGGCCTTGGCGCCGAGCACGGATGTATGACCGGCAACAGCGAGGCCGACCTTGCCGGCGCCGATCCGGCCTTTCGTCGTTTCGACGCCGACGATCCTGTCGCCGTCGCGGAGGAAGCCTGTCACCTCGCAGTTCTGGATAATGTCGACGCCATGACCGTCGGCGGCGCGCGCATAGCCCCAGGCGACGGCGTCGTGGCGCGCCGTGCCCGCCCGGCCCTGGAAGATGGCGCCATGGATCGGAAAGCGGGCCGTGTCGGAAAAATCGAGATAGGGCACCAGCCGGCGCACCTCGTCGCGGTCGAGGATATCGGCATCGATGCCGTTCAGCCGCATGATGTTGGCGCGGTGACTGAAGCCGTCGAGCTGATCGGCCGAATGCGCCGTGACGAGCTGGCCGCGTTGCGAGAACATGACGTTGAAGTTCAGCGCCCGCGACATGCCCTCCCAGAGCTTCATCGAGAATTCGTAGAACTGGGTGTTGCCGTCGAGCAGGTAGTTGGAGCGGATGACGGTGGTGTTGCGCCCGACATTGCCGCCGCCGATATAGCCTTTTTCGAGCACCGCGACATTGCGGATGCCGTGGTTCTCGGCGAGGTAGAAGGCGGTAGCGAGGCCGTGTCCACCGCCGCCGATGACGATCACGTCGTAGGCCGGTTTTGGCTCCGCTGCCCGCCAGGCGCGCTGCCAGTTCCTCTGGCCAGACAGCGCGTTGCGGAAAATTGAAAATGCCGAGTAGCGAGACATGCGTGCGGGCCTAGCGGACAATCGGGCCGGCCGGCGTGCGGGTAAGCACTTCGGCGCCCGCATCGGTCAGAAGTACGGTGTTGGAGACGAAGTCATCGCCGCGACCGGTGCCCATCAGCCACGACAGGATGTGGAAGCTCATCCCCGTCTCGATTTCGAGGTCGGAATCGTGCCTCAAGCCGGTCACCGAATTGCCGCCGGTCCATGATGGCGGCTGGCCGGCGCCGACCAGATAGCCGCAGTGATGGCGGCGATAGTGGGAAAGACCGGCCTCGTCCGCGACGGTCTGCCAGGCGGCGTAGACGTCGCGCGCTCTGGCGCCGGGCCTGAGTGCCTCGACGACGGCATCAAACGCCTTGGCGGTCACCTCCGCCATCGCGGCGTCTTCGTCGCTGATATGGCCGATGCGAACGAGCCGGCCGAGCGGCGCGTGATAACGCGAGATGCAGCCGGACAGTTCGACGAAGACCGGTTCGCCCTTGCGATAGATCCCGTCGCCCCAGGTCGTATGCTCCTCGCCCAGGCGGGCGGCCGGGCGGATGAAAGGTCCGAAGCCCGGGGCATGACCGCCGGCGCGGATCATCGCCGCAACGCACTGGGCCGCGACCTCCTGTTCGGAAGCGCCGTCCGAGATCGCGGCGATCGCGGCGCCGGCGGCGGCGTCGGTCACTTGTGCCGCCTGACGCATCAGCGCCTGTTCCTCGGCGCTCTTCACCCGCCGCATCTTGTCGACCAGCCCGGAAACATCGCTCCATCTGGCATCGGCCTGCGTCTGGAGTGCGACGGCAAGCCCATGGCTGAGGCCCGCCGTCCAGTATTCGAGGCCGATCCGCTTGCCGGACAGGCTGGTCTCCGCAATGACCCGCGCGGCAAGATCAGCTGCCGTTTCGCTGTCGGAATGGCCGCGGAATTCCGCTGCCGTCACCTGTTTTTCGATCGTCACCTTTTCCATCGAGCGGGTGACCAGAACAGGTTTTCCCTCGAGCGGCACGATCAGCAGGTGTGGGGCAAAATATCCCCAGTGATCGAGCCCGGTGAGGTAAAAGACGTTCTCCGGCGAAGCAAAGACCCCCGCGTCCAGCTCGCGCTCAGCCAGCGCCGTGCGGACCCTGACAAGGCGGCCGGCGATTTCGGCCTCGGAAAACGGATTACGGTCCATCAGGCGTCCTCGTGCTGGTTACCGGTTTCGTTGCCGGCATGATCTTTCGTCAGTTACCGGCTTCCCGTCCGTCATGGTCAGTCGATGACGATGAGTTCGCGCGCCACGTCGCAGAGGCGTTCGCCGCCGTGATCCGTGACGACGAAGGATTCCGAGATGGCGATGCCGAAATCGTCGAGCCAAACGCCGGCCATGAAATGGAAGCACATCCCGGACTGCATCTCGGTGGTGTCGCCGGGACGAAGACTTGCGGTGCGTTCGCCCCAATCGGGCGGGTAGGCGAGCCCGACCGGATAGCCGACGCGGCTCTCCTTCTTCAGCCCGTTCTTCCTCAACACTGCCTGCCAGGCGGCTTCGACCTCTTCGGCGGTGTAGCCGGGGCGCGCCTTCTCAAGGCCGGCGTCGACGCCCTCGACGATCGCCTTGGCCAAGTCGATGATGGCTTGCGGCGGCTTGCCGAAATGTACGGTCCGCGTCAGCGCCACATGATAGCGCCGCCGCACCCCGGCGATCTCCAGAATGGCGAGGCCGCTGTCCGGCAGCGGCGCGTCGGACCAGGTCAGATGCGGCGTGCTGGTGCCCTCGCCGACGGGCATCAGCGGACAGATCGCGGCATAGTCGCCGCCCGCTCCAGGCACGCCCATGATCTGTGCGTGATAGATTTCCGCAATGACATGGTTCTGCGGCACGCCGGGTCTCATTTTTTCGATGGCGCGTTTCATGGCGTGCGTGCAGATCGCACCGGCCTCGCGGATCAGCACCAGCTCGGCTTCGGATTTGACCAGCCGCGCCCAGTTGACGAGATCGTGGTTGTTGGCGAAGTGCGCGTCAGGCAGCCCGCTGACGAGATGGGCATGGCAGCGCGCGGTGTAATAATGCGCGTCCATCTCGACGCCGATGCGGGCGTTTCTCCAGCCACGCGACCGGATCAGCTGGGCGAGTTCGTCATAGGGGTGCTCGACGGGCTGCTGCACCAGCCGTTCCGAGAACGGCACGATGTTCTTCTCCGGCAGGCCGGTGGTCAGGCGTGCGCTCCTGGCGTCCTGCGCCCTGCCGAACCAGATCGGCCGGTCTTCCTCCAGATGGACGAGCACGCATTGCGGAACATAGAACGACCATCCGTCATAGCCGGTCAGCCAGCACATATTGGCTGGATCTTGACAGATGATGAGGTCGAAGCCGGCCTTCTCCATGCGCGTCTTCACGCCGACCAGGCGCTGCGCATACTCCGCTTGCGTGAAAGTCCCGAAACCGCTCGCGCTCGCCACCGAAATCCCACCCACCGGTACGCTGGTTTTTCTTAAATTGTGCACAACTAGGGCAATAATTCGTGGTTTGACTACGAATTATTACCGACTTTCCGTGGTTTTTATATCTTCGCTTGCACAATGTCTAGGGCAGTTGTATACGTCTTGACAAGCAGGTGTCGACCTCGAAGAAGGCCGCGCCCTGGGAATCATCAGTCAGTTGTTCAATGGGAGAAAAGCATGTTCAAATCATCGATATCGCGCCGGATGGTCGTGAAAGCCGCCGCCTGCCTCGCGCTTGCCGCGACATCACTCACGGCGCTGCCCGCTTATGCGGAAACCACCCTCGAACGGGCCAAGAAGGACGGCTACATCCGCGTCGGCTTCGCCAACGAGGCGCCGTTCGGTTACGCCACGCCTGACGGCAAGCTGACCGGCGAAGCGCCGGAAGTTGCCAAGGCGGTGCTCGCCAAGATGGGTATCGCGCAGGTTGACGGCGTGCTGACCGAATTCGGTTCGCTTATCCCAGGTCTCAAGGCCGGCCGCTTCGATATCATCGCCGCCGGCATGTTCATCAATCCGAAGCGCTGCGCCGAGATCAATTTCTCCGAGCCGTCCTACGGCATCGGTCAGGCCATGCTGGTGGCAAAAGGCAATCCGAAGGGCGTGAAGGACTTTTCCAGCTTCAAGGAAAACCCGGATCTCAAGCTCGCCGTGATGGCCGGCGCCGTCGAGGGCGGTTACGCCAAGGACGCAGGCGTCGCCGCAGGGCAGATCGTTGCCTTGCCCGACCAGTCCAGCCTGGTCGCCGCCGTCCAGTCGGGCCGTGCCGACGCTGCCGCACTAACCGCTCTTTCGATCGCCGACATGGCCAAGAAGGCCGACGGCGTCGAATCGACCAAGCCGTTCGGCGAGGTTGCCGGCAAGTCGGTGAAAGGCCATGGCGGCTTCGGCTTCCGCAAGGAAGACACCGATCTGCAGGAGGCGTTCAACGCCGAGCTGAAGACGTTCCTCGGTTCGCCGGAGCACATCGCGCTGGTCGAGCCGCTCGGCTTCGGCAAGGACTACCTCCCCAACAAGACCACCGCGGAGCTTTGCGCGGGCAAATAGGTTCCCAACTGCTGGCGGCGCGAAAGCGCCGCCCCTTTTTCCTGGGGGAATCCGCATGGGGATACGTACGCTCGTTGCCATGCTGGTCGTCGCGCTTGTCGTGATCGGTGCCTTGGCAACGCAGGAATCTTACAAAGTGTTTATGCCGGGGCTGCTGCAAGGCGCGGTCCTGACGATCGAGATCGCTATCCTCGGTAGCCTGCTGGCAATCGTCATGGGCGTGCTGGCGGCGCTGGCAAGGATGTATGGCCCGGCGCCGCTCAGATGGCTGGCCACGGTCTATGTCGAGATCTTCCGCGGCACCTCGGCGCTGGTGCAATTGTTTTGGCTGTTTTTCGTGCTGCCGCAATTCGGTGTCACGCTCAACGCATTCCTGGTTGCTGTCCTGGCGCTCGGCCTGAACGTTGGTGCTTACGGGTCGGAAGTCGTGCGCGGCGCGATCCAGTCCGTCGCCCGTGGACAGTGGGAGGCGTCTACCGCATTGAACATGAGCCGCCCCCAGATGCTGCGCCGGATCATCCTGCCGCAGGCTTTTGTCGCCATGATCCCGCCTTGGGGCAATCTGTTCATCGAGCTTTTGAAATCGACAGCGCTGGTCTCGCTGATCACGCTCTCGGACCTCGCCTTCAAGGCGCAGCAAATGAACCAGAACACGTTCAAGACCATTCCGATCTTCACCCTCGTCCTGCTGATGTACCTGGCAATGTCGCTGGTTGTGACCATCGGCATGCGGCTTCTCGAAAGGCGGGCTTCGCTCGGACTGGCGCGGGGGAAGGCAGCATGATCTGGGACTGGGCATTTGCTTTTGAAATCCTGCCGGTGCTCGCCCGCGCTGCCATCGTTTCCATCGAGGCGACGCTGATCGGCTTTGCGCTTGCCGCCTCGCTTGGCCTGGTGCTGGCGGTCGTCCGCATCGCCGTGCCGTGGACCGGCTGGACGATTTCGGTGCTGGTCGAACTGATCCGGTCGACCCCGCTGCTGATCCAGATATTCTTTCTCTATTTCGTCTTTCCGAAATTTGGCGTCGTGCTCGACGCCTTCACCGCCGGGGTGCTTGCCATCGGCATCCACTACGCTGCCTATTGTTCCGAGGTCTATCGCGCCGGTTTCGACAACATCCATCGCGGCCAGTGGGAAGCCTCGGTCGCGCTCAGCCTGTCGGCCTGGACGACGTTCCGCGACATCATCATTCCGCAGGCGATCCCGCCGATCGTTCCGGCGCTCGGCAACTATCTGGTTGCCTTGTTCAAGGAGACGCCATTGCTTTCCGCAATCGCCGTGCTGGAGCTGATGCAGACGGCCAAGATCATCGGCTCCGAAACCTTCCGCTACACTGAGCCGATGACGCTGGTCGGCCTGTTCTTCCTTGCCATGAGCCTGGTTTCTGCCGCGCTCATTCGCTCCCTCGAAGGCCTGCTCAACCGGAGGATCATGCGATGACGGAACAACCGATGGTCCGCTTCGACAATGTTTCGAAACGCTACGGCGCGCTGACCGTTCTCGACGGGCTCCATCTGGAAATAGCACGCGGCGAGAAGGTCTCCATCATCGGCCCTTCAGGTTCCGGCAAGACCACGGTGCTGCGTATGCTGATGACGCTGGAGACGATCAATGACGGCGTCATCTGGGTCGAAGGCGAGCCGCTCACCCACATGGAGAGGAACGGCAAGCTTGTTCCCGCCGATCTCGCGCACATTCGCAAGATCCGCGCCAAGATCGGCATGGTGTTCCAGTCGTTCAACCTGTTCCCGCACATGACGGCTATGCAGAACTGCATCGAGGCCCCGATAACCGTGCTCGGCATGAAGCGCGCCGATGCCGAGGCGCGTGCGGCCGAGCTGCTCGACATGGTCGGCTTGTCGGAGAAGAAGGACCACTATCCCTCGCAGCTTTCCGGCGGCCAGCAGCAGCGTGTCGCCATCGCCCGCGCTTGCGCCATGCGGCCCAAGATCATGCTGTTCGACGAGGTGACCTCGGCACTCGACCCCGAACTCGTCGGCGAAGTGCTTGAAGTCATCCGAAAACTCGGCAGGGAACATGACCTCACCATGCTGATGGTCACCCACCAGATGGGATTTGCCAAGGAATTCTCCGATCGCGTCTGCTTTTTCCATGCCGGCAAGATCTGCGAGCAGGGGCCGCCAAGCGAGTTGTTCGGCGCCCCCAAGAACGAGCGGACACAGCAGTTCCTGCACGCTGTCCTGGAGGCTGGATGACGGTTGAGACGGATGCCACGCCCCTGGCCGTGACCGCCGCACCGCCGCGTCCGCTCTCGGCGCGGGAGCGGTTCGAGCGTATCTACCGGATACTGCGCGACCGCATCTGCCTGCTCGACTACGCGCCAGGTAGCCATCTCTCCGAGGAAGAGCTTGCCCAGGAATTCCAGATCAGCCGCACGCCGGTTCGCCGTGTCCTGGCGCGCCTCGAATCCGAGGGTCTGGTTCAATCCGTCCATGGCGTCGGCACGATCGTCACCGATGTCGACATCGAGGAATTGCAGCAGGTCTATCACTTGCGCCTGGAACTGGCGCTCCTCGTCGGCAAGCTTTCGCCGATCCCGCGCACGGCGGACGACCTCGACCGGATAAGGGCACTCATCGCGCGCTGCGATTCCGATGTGCTCAATCCCGACCAGCGCGCTTTCCTGCGCCTCAACATGGATTTTTTCTACGAGCTCACCGCGATGACCGGCAACCAGCCGCTGCGCGAGATCAGCGAGCGCCTGTATTTTCAGGTCGCGCGCGTCGTCCTGAAGATGATGCCGCAGTTGGGCCTTGTGGAGGAGTTCACTGCGTTCCGCCGCGAAATGGAAGAGGTGCTTGCCGCCGCCGAGATCGGCGACTGGGAGTCCATCGGGCACATAAGGCGAGCTCATATCTCGATGAGTTTTCGCCGCATGATGCGTCATGCAGGCGAGGCCAGCACATCCGGCGGAACTCTGTAATTTACGCTCTGAATTCCCTCTTCCGCCGGGAATGACATTTGCACAAAATCGACTGCCATCGCCATGTCGGGGCTGCGCCAGGTCGCGCGCCGGTTGCCGTTTGATCCGGCGAGCGCCGGATCACGACCGGCGGACAGCGCTTCGTCGGCTGCCAACCAGCTTCAGCCAAGGCGCCGAATGGAAGGCGCTCATCAGCAAGTACATTACGACCATTCCGCTCAGCGGCGACGCATCTCGCGCCGCCGAGCAGATCATGTCCGCATCACCGGTGACGGCCGTCAGCAGCGCCATCATTGCGAAGGTTGGCGCGGCTGCCAGGGATAGCCAGTCGGCCGCGCCGCGGGCGGCGACATTGTCGCTTGGGAAATCGGCAGATCCGCTGCCTGCGGGCGGCATCTTCTGCGTGTGGTTGGAGTGCAGTGTCATCGAACGTCAGCCTTGGCCGTACTCGTCGTGGCGGCGCCACCAGACGCCCGTCTCGTTACGCCCTTGGGGCGCGCGGTCGAGCCACTGATACATGCCCCAGAGGCCGTCCAGTCCGCGCGCATAGGTGGAATAGGCGTGGTAGACGACGCCGTCCTCGAGCACGAATGCGCTCATGCCTGGCCTCTCGCGCGTGTACGTGGCCATGTCTGTTCCGCTCATTGCAGCGAACGTCTCGGAGCCGTCGGCAGTCGTACGTGAGGGTATTTTGGCGAGAGGCGCCTCGCGTACATAGTTGTATTCGATGCCTTCCTCGCGCTGCTGCTCCTCGGTGAACGAAACGTCGAAGTCGAAATTGAAGTCGCTGCCGTGTGAGGAGGCCCAGGGGAACGTCCATCCCATCCGCCCCTTGTACGCCTGCAGCTTCGCGAGCGGTGCCCGCGATACCGCCGAAAGCATGACGTCGTGGTTGGCCAGGTGGACGACGAAGCCGTCGAATCCGTCCGCGATCGCCGAGCAGGCCGGACAGCCCGCCGTATAATCGGGCCCGAACATGAAGTGGTAGACGAGGAGCTGCGAGCGTCCCCTGAAAAGGTCTGCCAGTGAAGCGCTGCCTTCGTCGGTCTCGAATCGGTAATCCTTATCGATCCGAACCCAAGGCAATTCCTGCCGCCGCCGCGCCACCTCGTCGCTTTGTCGCGTGAGCTCCTTCTCCGCCTTGAGCAGATCAAGCCGCGCTGCCAGCCACTCCTCACGTGTTCCGGTCCTGTGTGTCGGCATCGTTCTTCTCCTCTATGTTCTGTCCTCTATGTCCTGCCTCGTTCGCACCGTTTTCGTACGGCGCGCTGGTTGTTGGTCCTGAGATAGATTAGGACCGGATTTCGAATGGTGAGAGTTACAAGTGTGACGGGATTCCGATGGACTCGCTGATCACCGCTGCGGCGCGCGCCCTCGCAACGGGTGATCCCCTCGGCGCATTGAAGCGGGTCGCCCTGCGTGACGATGCGCCTGCGCTTGCGCTGCGCGGCATCGCGATGGCGCAGCTCGGCGATCTCGTTCGAGCAAAGGCTCTCCTCAAAAGTGCTGCGCGCGCCTTCGGTCCGAAAGAGGCCGTGGCCCGGGCGAGGTGCGTCGTCGCCGAAGCCGAGATCGCACTCGTCTCGCGAGACCTCGGCTGGCCGGCGAAGGCACTCGACGCCGCGCGGTCGACGCTTGAAAAGCACGGCGACCACGTCAATGCCGCGCATGCGCGCAATCTCGAGGCTCGGCGCCTGCTCCTGATCGGACGCCTCGATGAGGCCGAGAGCAGGCTCGCCGGGTTCGACCCGACAACGCTCCCACCCGCGTCGAGGGCCGCCCACGAGCTGGTGATTGCGGGGCTCGCGATTCGCCGCCTCCGGACCGAGGCGGCGCGCGTTGCGCTCGCGCGGGCCGAGCACGCCGCGCGCCAGGCGGACATTCCCGCGCTGACGGCCGAGGTTGAAGGCGCATCCCTCGTGATGAACACGCCCGCGGCGCGCCTGATCGCGCGTGGCAAGGAGCGCCCGCTCCTGCTTGAGGAGGTCGAAGCGCTGCTGGCGTCGGGGGCGCTCGTCGTCGACGCGTGCCGCAATGTCGTGCGGGACGCCGGCATGATCGTCTCGCTCGCGACGCGCCCGGTCTTGTTCGCGCTTGCACGCACGCTGGGCGAAGCCTGGCCCGCAGACGTGCCGAGAAGTACGCTCGTCGCCCGCGCCTTCGGCGGCAAGCACGCCGATGAATCGCATCGCGCCCGTTTGCGGGTCGAAGTCGGCCGGCTTCGCGCAGAGCTGCGGTCACTGGCGGATGTGAGCGCGACCAAGCGAGGCTTTGCGCTTAAGCCGCGCCGCCCACGCGATGTCATGGTGCTGGCGCCGCCCGTCGACGAGCAGCATGCAGCGGTGCTCGCCTTCCTCGCCGACGGCGAGTCGTGGTCGAGCTCGGCGCTCGCAATTGCGCTCGGAGCCAGCTCGCGCACTGTGCAGCGATCGCTCGAGCAGCTTGCGGCAGCAGGCAAGGTGCAGTCGTTCGGTCGCGGGCGAGCGCGTCGTTGGATGACCCCACCCGTGCCGGGATTCCCGACAATCTTGTTACTCCCCGGCTCGCTGTCGGGCTATTAGGATAGAATCATGAAGCGATCTGCAGCCGAAGTCCTCCGCGAATATGGACCCTTTCCGGGTGTCGACCAGGTGGCTGGGGTTACGTTCGACGGTCAGCACGTCTGGTTTGCGTCCGGAGACAGACTGAACGCCTTGGATCCTGCGAGCGGGAAGGTGGTGCGCGCGATCGATGTCGCCGCGCACGCCGGAACGGCCTTCGACGGTCAGCACCTGTTCCAGATCACCGAAGATCGCATCCAGAAGATCGACCCGAAGACCGGCCAAGTGGTGGCCACGATCCCGGCGCCAGGTGGCGGCGGCGACTCCGGGCTCGCCTGGGCCGAAGGGACACTTTGGGTTGGGCAGAATCGCGGTCGCAAAATCCATCAGATCGATCCGCAGACAGGGGCAGTTCTTCGCACAATCGATTCCAACCGTATCGTCACAGGGGTCACCTGGATCGACGGCGAACTCTGGCACGGCACCTGGGAAGGTGACGAGAGCGACGTCAGGCGGATAGATCCTGAAACGGGAAAGGTCCTGGAGAAGCTCGAGATGCCGCCTGGAACAGGCGTGTCGGGGCTCGAGTCCGATGGTAGCGATCAGTTCTTCTGCGGCGGTGGAAACAGCGGCAAGGTGAGAGCCATCCGCCGGCCGAGGCGAGGCTCCACGAGCAAGTAACCGAAGCGGCGCTCGCGGGCGCGCTTTCCCCCTTGACGAATCGATTGGACCGCACGGCAATGAGAAGCAGCGCAAACCTGAAGCGATGGAATTGCAACTGTAGGTAGTTTCAACTTGACAGGTGAAGGGCCGCCGCCAAGGCGGGTTTTTGTCTCGGGGTTTCGGCGCCATCTTTCACTGGCCCGCGAGATCGAGGCTGGCGGCACGAGTTGACCTAACCGTCAGCCACTTCCGGGAACTTGAGGCCTGGCTAAAAAAGCGCGTTTTGTCAAACTGAGTTCGAAGCGCTGTTGGGCTTATCACGGCGCTCGACGATGTAGATGTGATCGGCCACCAGGACCACATCGCCATGCTGGTTGATCACCTCGCAGCGTTCGATGACCCGGCCCGAATCCGGCCGCTTGGGGTCGTCTTCCCTAGCCGAGATGGTGGTGCGGGTCTTGATCGTATCGCCGATGAACACCGGCTTGATGAAGCGCAACCTGTCATAGCCGTAGGAAAAGGCGACCGGGTTGATGACGCTTGCCGTCAGCCCGACGCCGACCGAGAAGACCAGCGTGCCATGGGCGATGCGCTGGCCGAACGGCGTCGTCTTCATGAACTCGGCGTCCATGTGGTGAGGAAAAAAATCGCCGGTATGGCCGGCGTGAACGACGAAGTCGGTCTCGGTAATGGTGCGCCCGCTGGTCGTGCGCGACGAGCCGATCTTGTAGTCTTCGAAATAGACAGTCTGCTCCATGTCAGGGCCTCGCCGCGATCAGTGTTGCCGGCGCCGCGCTCGATTGGTAGGCGGCTTCAACCAGCGCCATGGTGTTCCAGGCGTCCTCGACGGAACTGACAAGTTCGGCATCCTCGCCTGACGCGTAGCGCTGAACATTGGCCATGCGGCCGACAAAGGCGTCCGGAAACCATTCGCCGACGAGCGGCACCGTAATCCAGTCGGAGCCGCCCTTCGGATAGATTTCAAGGATATCCGGCTCGCCGCGCGGATAGTCGAGATTGAGTCCCAGTTTGAGGTAGGCGGCGCCCTCGGTTCCGCAGATGCGGAACTCGCAAGCCTGGTGTTTTCGGCCAAATTTATGATCGTGATTGATCGACAGCGCACAGCGTACCGTGTCGCCATAGTCGAGGATCGCGCTGGTGCGCGTTTGCGCAACCTTGTGGCCGGGATGACCGAGCGTCTTGGCGTGAACGCCTCCGGGATCGCCGAGCAATTGCCGGATCAGGTCGAGATAATGGATCGAATGCATGGCGATCTCGACGCGCGGCGCCTTCAGCAGGAACTCCCAGAGTTGCCAGGGAGTGGCAAGCGCCAGCCAAGCGTCGAAATCGACCACGTCGCCCAGCCAGCCCTTGGCGATCGCATCCTTCAGCGCCAGCATCATCGGCGCAAAGCGGAGTTGGAAATTCACCGCCGCCTTCAGGTTTTTGGAGCGGCAGATTTCGAGGATCTCGGTCGCCTCGGTGAGATCGCTGCCCATCGGCTTCTGGATCAGCGCCACCGCACCATCGGGCAACGCCCTGAGCACGCCGGCATGATGAGCCGGCGGCGTCGCCAGATCGAAGACCGCGTCCTTGATCGCCGCGGCCTCCTCGGCCGACCGGTAAGCGGTGACACCCCATTTCTGCGCCAGTCTTTCCGCCTTGGCATGGTCGGGATCGAAAACCCCGGCGACGGGGAATCCGGCTTTCCCATAGGCCGGGAAATGCGCATCGCCGACGATCGACCCGGCGCCGAAAATCACAATCGGCTTGGGCTTTGACGGCTGTGCCCACGCCTGGGAGAGCGAGGCAGGATCGAAAACACCGTCAGTCATGATGGAAGACTTCGTCCATCGATGCCCACCACTCGCCTTCCCCGCGGGTCGGCAGCGGCTCCTGGCAGGGCATGCACAGTGCCCACCATTCCTGCGTCTTGGGATCGGCGGCCATCTTCGCCATGTCGGCGGCATAGTCGGTGCCGTGGTACTCGAAAGTGCTGAACAAAAGGTGCTCCGGCTCCTTGAGATAGATCGAATAATTCCTGATGTTGCAGGCCGAAATCATCGCAAGGACTTCAGGCCAGACGGCGGCGTGAAGCCGCACATACTCGGCGACCTTTTCCGGCTTGAGGCCGAGCACCATTCCCATCCGCTGCATTTCCGGCTCCCTACTCCATTATTTCGGTCGTGAATTCCGCGATGCTCTTCGCCTTGACCGCGTCCCAATCCCAGTCAATGCCGATGCCGGGCTCGTCGGGCGCCAATGCGTGCCCGTTCTCGATGCGCATTTTCTTGCCGGTCAACTCGTCAAGCTGGGGAATATACTCGACATATCGGCCGTTCTGAATGGCGCAGGTCAGGCTGACATGCAGTTCCATCAGGAAATGCGGGCAGACCGGGATGTCGAACGCCTCGGCAGCATGCGCGACCTTCAGCCAGGGCGTGATGCCGCCGATGCGGCCGACATCGACCTGCACGATCGAGCAGCCGCCTTTTTGCATATATTCGCGGAAGTGCCGGATCGAGTAGAGCGACTCGCCAATGGCGATCGGCGTCGACGTCGCATTCGACAGCCGCACATGGCCGTCTATGTCGTCGGCCGGCAGCGGTTCCTCGATCCAGGCGAGGTCGAGATCGCGCAGCCGCTCCGCCCGGCGGATCGCCTCGTCGACCGAAAAGCCCTGGTTGCAGTCGGTCATGATCTCGTAGGATGAGCCGACCGCCTGGCGCACCGCGGTCAGCCGGGCGAGATCCTCGGAGCCGTGCGGCTTGCCGATCTTGACCTTCGAGCCGCGAAAACCCTTGGCCTTGGCGGCCAGCGCGTCTTCGACCAGCGCCTCGGTCTCGATGTGCAGCCAGCCGCCTTCGGTCGTGTAGAGCGGACAGCGGTCCTTGGCGCCGCCGGCCAGCTTCCACAGCGGCAGGTTTTGCTTCTTCGCCCTGAGATCCCACAGCGCCGTATCGATGGCCGCGAGCGCGATTGCCGTGATCGCGCCGATCGTCGTGGCGTGGGTGGCGAATTCGAGCTCGTGCCAGATCGCCTCGATCATATCGGCGTCGCGGCCGATCAGCCGCGGCGCGAGGTGATCGGCCAGGAGCCGCATCACCGAGGAGCCGCCGGTGCCGATCGTGTAGCTGTAGCCGGTGCCGACCGCGCCGTCGGTGTCGGTGATGGTGACGATCGGTGTCTCCTGGCTGACGAAACTCTGGATCGCATCGGTGCGCTTGACCTTCGGCACCAGGTCGACCATGCGCAGTTCGACTTTTTCGATCTTTGCCATGACGTCAACCTCGCAATGTCTTGCCGGTATCGGGCAGAAAACAGATGGGCCGGCGACAGGTCCAGGCTCATTTTCACCCGGTCGCCTGGCCTTAAGCGGTTCCCGTCGCGCCGACCCGATTTGCAGGCTTAATTCATATACAAACAAAACATTTACGGGGTCGTCAAGTTTGAAAGTTCTTTCCGGATACAGCCATTGTGCGTATATGAATGTCAAAATTCACTGGGGAGTGCTATGGCGGAGGACGAGGACGAGGACCGATATCGCGCCCCGGCGCTCGACAAGGGGCTCGACATCCTCGAGCTTCTGGCCGGCGTCGACGGCGGCCTGACGCAGGCGGAAATCGCCAAGAAGCTCGACCGCAGCCCCAACGAGTTCTACCGTATGCTGGACCGGCTGGTGCGACGCGGCTACGTCACGCGGCCCGACGGTGATCGTTATTCGCTGACGCTCAAGCTGTTTGGACTGGCGCAGTTGCACGCGCCGGTGCGGCGGCTGGTCTCCTATGCGACGCCGCTGATGCGTGAACTTGCCGAAACCTCGCAGCAGGCAAACCAGCTTGTCGTCTTCGACCGCGGTTCTGCCGTGGTTATCGCGCAGCAAGAAGCTCCGGACTATTGGGGCATCTCGATTCGTGTTGGCTCCCATATCAGCCTGTTCGACACCGGCTCCGGACATGTGTTGCTGGCGTTCCGCTCACCGGAAGAGCGGCAGATGATGATCTCCGAACATCTGCGCAGCACCGACAAGCCGCCTCAATCGCCGGAATTCTTCGCCCGCCTCGACCAGATTCGTGAACGCGGCTATGAGATGATGGCGTCGATGCAGACCGCCGGTGTCTTCAACCTGTCGGCACCCGTGCTTGGCTCGGACGGCAGGGCGATCGCCGCGCTGTCGATCCCCTACATAACCCTGGTCAACGCACCCAAGGCGCCCGATATCACCAGGACGATAGAGCTGTTGCTGGCGGCGACCGAAAAGCTGTCGCAACTGGCGGGATCAACGGTCAGGCAGGTACGTAAATTCTTATTTGAATGAAAGATTTCTCCGTGAGATGATTTGAAACGCCGAAGGAGGAGAGCGCCGTCATGATCTTCGATACCCATCTGCACCTGATCGACCAGTCGGCACTGCGCTATCCCTGGCTCTCCGGCGTGCCGGCGCTCAACCGCGATTTTTCCTACGACGAATATGCAATCCAGGCCCGCCGTGCCGGCATAGAGGGCGCGTTGCATATGGAAGTCGATGTCGATCCAGCCGACATCGAGGCCGAGACCAGCCATGTGAAAGCGCTGTCACAACAGAGGGACAGTTTGCTGCGCGGGGCGATCGCCTCCTGCCGTCCGGAAGAGCCGGGCTTTGCCGCCTATATCGAGCGCCAGCGCGCCGATCCCTTCGTCAAGGGTTTTCGGCGGGTGCTCCACGTCATGCCGGACGAGCTTTCGGAAGGCGCGCTGTTTCGCGAAAACATCAAACGGCTTGCCGGCACACAATTGACCTTCGACCTCGTCGTCCTGCCGCACCAAATCCCCAAGGCGATTGCACTCGCCGATCTCGCGCCGGACGTGCAGTTCGTGCTCGACCATTGCGGCGTGCCCGACATCAAGGGCAGCAGTGAGCATCCCTGGCGCGAGCATATGGCGGAGATTGCGCGCCGCCCGAACGTCGTCGGCAAAATTTCCGGTGTGGTCGCCTATGCGGACACTGGATCGTGGACTATCGAAACGCTGCGTTCCTATGTGGAGCACACCATCGAATGCTTCGGCTGGGACCGCGTCGTGTGGGGCAGCGACTGGCCGGTCTGCACGCTTGGCGGCGGGCTTGCGACCTGGGTGGCGGCGACGCACGCGCTGCTTGCCGGTGCAAGCGTCGACGAACGGACAAAGCTGCTGTCCGCCAACGCGAAGCGGCTGTGGAGCTTGTAAGCCGCCTCAGATCGTCGTCGCACGTCCCGCTCGCGGCCGTGGAGCGAAACCAGTAGCACGATCACCGCGCTCGATTGCCGCCTGCGGTCGACAGCCGGAAGCCGAGGCCGATCAGCAGCGTGGGTTGCCGCGGATCAGACTGTTCATGTTCTCCTCCATTTAGTTGGTTTCAGGATCCTCCACCGGCAGCGCCGGGTGCCGGGAAACTCTCCACAAACAGGCGATTGAGATCGGCAACGACGCGGCCGGCATCGTGCTTCTCGGTCAGGCCGAGATTGATGCGATCGGACGCAGCCTGCTGGAATGCCATGTAGCCATCATGGCGTGGCCTGACCCAGGCACCCTCGACTGTGCCGCGGGTATTGATGTAGAAATTACCGGCGGCTGTGTTGACGGCTGCATCGTCCCAAGCTGCGGCATGGCCGGGCTGGCCGCCGGCCGACGCATAGGGGCCGCGCTGCACCTCGCCGCTGGCGATCCAGTAGGCGAAGTCGATTGCCGCCTGCTTCGCCTTCGAAAAGGCCGACATGGCAATGCCGGTTCCGCCGAGCGCCGAGCCGACCGGATCGGCATTGCCCGCAGCCGGAATGTCCGCGAAGGCAAGGCGGCTGCTCCGAAAGCCGGCGATGGCATAGGAGACATAGCCATAGATCAGCGGCGCGCAGGCGATCCGTGAGCCGGAGCTGGCCATTTGCTCCAGGACGTCGATCGGGTCCATGCCGAGGCAGGCCGGATCGACGAGAGCCGCGACCTCGCGCATCATCTCGAAACCGCGGCTGCCCGTGTCAGGATTTACGTGGGCGCCAGGCTCTTCGACGGCGGGCCGGCCGAGATTGCCGGCAAGCGTGTAGAACACCATCAGCGAATGCGGCGGCCTCATCGGCAACAGCACGCGGCCTTGCCGTGCCAGATCGAGCACATCGGCCCAGTTCGCCGGGGCGGCGGGAAGCATGTCCGGCCGCCACGCCTGCACCTGGCTCGCCGTGTCGATCGGAAACGCCCACTGCCGGCCCTGCCAGTTGTAGCTCGGATAGGACCGGCCGACGCTGCCCGCCGCCAGCGCCGCGCGCTCCGCTTCGCGGCCAACGACATCGAGCGGCGCCAAACAATTCTCGGCGGTGATCTGGCCGACATGCGGATGATCGATGACGATCAAATCATAGGCACGGGCCAGTTCCTCGACCGGGAAGGATTCGAAATCCTGCAGTGAGCGCTTGTCCCATTCGATAGTGACGCCGGTCCGTTGCTTCCACAGTCCCGAACAAGCGACCATCGGGTCGTAGCCGCGTGGATGGCTCCAGGTCATGCCTTTGAGCGTCACCTCGCTCACAGTCCGAATTCCTTGCGGATCATTGCGCTGTGCTCGCCGATCCGCGGCGCGGCCCGCTCGACTTTGGCGCGCACACCATCGACCCTGAGCGGCGAGCGCGTGGTGAGGATCGAGACGTCATCCTCGCGCGTCACAGTCTGCAGCATGTCGAGCACCTGGAAGCCCTCGCTGGCCATCATCTCCGGCCAGGTCAGCACCTTGGCGCACCAGATGTCGGCAGGCTCGAGGATGACAAGCCATTCGTCGACCGTCTTCGTCGCGGTTTTTTGCGCGATGATCGCCTTGATCTCGTCGCGGGCGGTGAACCAGGTCGACGGCTGATCGCGATAGGGCGCAAGCGCTTCGAGCTCCAAAAGATCGGCCAGCTTCGGGATCGGCGTCATCGCGATCGCGAGATAGCCGTCCTTGGCCGGATAGACGCCGTAAGGCGCCGACAGATAGGCATGGGCGCTGCGGAACCCCGATCGCCGCGGCAGGCGGCGGCCGTCATTGAGATGCGTGGTCAGCACCTCGAACTGGAAATCGACCAGCGCTTCGAGCAGGCTGGTCTCGACATGGCTGCCCGTACCGGTCACGCCGCGCCGCACCAGTGCGGCAAGGATACCTTGCGCGGCGGCGGAGCCCGCCAGCATGTCGGCAATCGCCAGGCCGAAAGGCACCGGCCCCTGGTCCTCGTCGCCGTTCAGCCACATCACGCCGGAGCGGGCTTGCGCCAGCAGATCCTGCCCAGGCCGCTTGACCCAGGGGCCTTCCTCGCCATAGCCGCTGATCGAGGCATAGACCAGGCGCGGATTGATCTTGCGCACCGCCTCGTAGTCGAGACCCAGGCGCTCGATGACGCCGGGCCGGAAATTCTGGATCAGCACGTCGGCCTTGGCCAGCAGGCAGCGCAGCGCCGCAAGGTCGGCCTCGTCCTTGAGGTCGATGGCAAAGCTTTCCTTGGCGCGGTTGATGGCGTGGAAGATTGTAGAGTCGCCGCCGATCTCGGTGTCGCTGAGATAAAGCCGGCGCGACAGGTCACCGCCATCCGGGCGTTCGATCTTGATGACGCGGGCGCCGAGATCGAGCAGTCTCAGCGAGCAGTAGGGCCCGGACAGGAACTGGCTCATGTCGACGACGACGAGCCCGGTCAGCGGCAATTCGGCAATGGCAGCCATCGCCTATTTCTCCGTCTTGCCGGCGAAATCGGCCGGATTGTGGTACTTCACCGTCTGCAGGTGCTCGCAGTAAAGCACGAGCTCTCCTTCGCGATCACCGGTGCCGACGAACCGTGGAACAGCGAATTGCATGATCTATCCTCCCGTCAGTCTTCTTTTGTGAATAAACTTTTCACATATGGGATTGCCTTGCAAGCGTGAACAGGCGAAATTTCGCGCGAATCCGCGGCGGCCAACGCCGCGGAACAAGGGAGGATTTATGCGGAATGCCTGTCTGGTCTTTGTCGGCAGTCTCAACCGCGAGGCGCCTTATTTTCAGGGCGCGCGCGGCGTCGGGCTCGGCGTCTACAGCTTCGACGAAGAGACGCTGGAGACGAGGAAACTGACTGAGACGGGTGACATCGACAATCCGACCTTTCTGTCGGTGACGCCGGACGGCTCCCACGTCTATGCCAATTCCGAGGTGCTCACCTGGCGCGAAGGCGTGGTCTCGGCCTACCGCTTCGACAGGCAAACCGCCGCGCTTTCCTACATCAACAAGCAGCCGACGCTTGGCAGCATCACCGCGCACAACACCATCACGCGCGACGGAACGAAGCTGCTGGTCGCCAATTACGGCATCGGCGAAGGCGGTCCCGATCGCTCGGTCGTCGTCTATGGGCTGCGCGAGGACGGTGGTCTGACCGCGCCGTTGTCGAGCGTTACCCATGCCGGAACAGGCCCCGATACAGCTCGTCAGGAACGCTCCCATGCTCACAGCGTCACCGAGACGATTGCCGGCGGCGTGGCGATCGTCGCCGATCTCGGCATCGATCGGCTTGTCTCGTACCGCATCGGGCGTGACGGCAGCCTGACCAGGCTGGCGGAGTCGGTGCTTGCGCCCGGCGCCGGCCCACGTCACGTGGCGCTGCACCCAGGCGGGCGCTTCGTATTCGTGATGAACGAACTGGATTCAACGGTGGCGTCGCTTGCGCTCGACGATACGACAGGAAGGCTCTCGGTCATCGACACGAAGCCGGCGGTCCCAGAGCAGGCGCGCGGCGGCAATCATTGCGCCGACATCCAGATCTCGCCCGATGGCCGCTTCCTCTACGGTTCCAACCGCGGCCATGACAGCGTTGCGGTGTTTTCTGTCGACCAGCAGACTGGCAGGCTCGCGCTCGTCGACTATGCGCCGTGCGGGGGCGCCACGCCGCGCAATCTGGCACTGACGCCCTCGGGCGGCCATCTCTTCTCGGCCAACCAGAACGCCGACCGCATCTCGATTTTCGCGCGCGACGCGGCCACGGGGCGGCTGGCCAACACCGGGCGATCCATCGATGTCGGCACGCCGATGTGCGTGAAGATCGTGCGTTGAAAGTCACGCTGTCTCCTTCCAGCAGCGAGGGCGTGCACGGTCCTGTGATTTCGGCTGAGCCATCGGCGTGGTAGCTTCCAGTCGTTCCGCTGCGGAGTCGTCATGCGTACCAAGCTGCTAGAAATCACCCTTGCTATGCTGCTGCTGGTTGGCGGCCTTCCAGCCGGCCATGCGGAAGTGGCCGAGCGGCCGTCGCCTTCGGGCGGCGTTCTGTCGCTGCTTCCGCCGCCCCAGGTCTCTGATCATTCGATCGTCATCGCGGGACGCACGCTCAACTATCAGGCAAGGGCCGGCACGCTGTCGTTGCTATCCGGCAAGGGCGACGTCACCGCGGAAATCTTTCATGTCGCCTACACGCTGCGTCCCGAGCCAAGCCGGGAACCTGATCCCCAGCGCCCGATCACTTTCGTATTCAACGGTGGTCCCGGAGCAGCTTCCGCCTATCTGCATCTCGGCGCGCTCGGTCCACGCGTGATGGCGACGGCGGCTAATGGAAGTTTTCTCCCATCGCCGCAGCGGCTTTTGGACAACCCGAACACATGGCTCGACATGACCGACCTGGTCTTTGTCGACCCCGTCGGAACGGGTTACAGCCGCGAAGCACCCGGAACCGAGGCACGCAGCTTCTGGGGCGTCAACCAAGACGGTGCCACGATGGGCGCCTTCATCCGGCTCTATCTGGCGCAGGCGGGCCGCACGGCGTCGCCAGTGTTTCTGGCCGGCGAAAGCTATGGTGGGTTTCGGGCGGCACTGCTTGCCAAGACGCTTCAGGATGATATCGGCATCAGTCCTCGCGGCATCGTGCTCATCTCGCCGGCGCTCGAATTCACACTCGTGCGGCCCGACGAGTTCCAGCCGCTCCATTGGGCGCTTGAACTGCCGTCGCTAGCGGCGGTGCGCCTGCGCAGCGAAGGCGTCACCGGTTCCGAACTGCAGGAGCGGTTGGCCGATGTCGAACGCTATGCGCTTGGCGACTACCTCGTCGCGCTCGCCAGCGGGCTCGAACAGGGTGGGCGCCTGGCGAGCCCGCGCGTTGCCGAAATCACCGGCCTGCCGCTCGAACTCGTCAAACGAAACTTTGCGCGCATTCCCACCGCCCTCTTCGCCAAGGAGTTTGCGCGGGCAAGGGGCAATGTCCTCAGCGCCTATGACGGCACGATCGAAACCGCAGACATCGCTCCGGAAAGCCCAAGGCCTCGCGGCCCTGATCCGGTGCTCGACCGAAGTGTGCCGGCGCTCACATCCGCCTTTGTCAGCTATATCAGGGAGGAACTGAAATTCCGCACCGATCTAAGCTACCGGCTTCTCAACCGTGAAGTCAGCGGCAATTGGGATTACGGGACGAGCCCGACGCGACAGGGCTATGTCGGCGTGATGGATGACCTTCAGCAGGCTCGCGTGCTAAATCCCGGCCTCGGCATTTTGATCGTCAACGGCTACACCGACCTGGTGACACCCTATCTGGTGTCACGCTACCTGGTCGGCCAGGTTCCTTCGCTTCCCGGCGCAAAGCCCATCCGCGTCGACCTGCTGGAAGGCGGCCACATGATGTATTTCAGGCCAGACAGCCGGCGCGCGCTGAGAGAGGCCGCGTCCGAGCTTTACCAAGCGCCGAAATGAAACGGTTGAAGCCGGGTACAAATGATCTGGATGAGATCGTAGCCGCCTCTTCGCATGAGCGACGGACAAGGCAAGGCGAACTGGAGAGACGAGCAAGTCGATGACATCTCAGAATGCAGAACTGACCTGGCTCAACCCGCCACCGCATCATGCTTTCGGCGACAGCTCCGTGCATGTGCGGACCGGCAAGGAGACCGATTTCTGGCGCGAGACGTTTTATGGCTTCTGGCGCGACAATGGCCACTTCCTCTACCGGCAGGTCGAGGGCGACTTCAGCGCCGAGGTCACCGTCAAGGGGGACTACAAGGTGCTCTATGATCAGGCCGGTTTGATGGTCCGGCTGAGCGAGACGCACTGGGTCAAGGCCGGCATCGAGTTCACCGACGGGCTGGCATATTTTTCCGTCGTCGTCACCAATGATGCTTCCGACTGGTCGTTGGTCAGCATCCCGGCTGGTCCGGACGGCGTCAGGATCCGGCTGACCCGCCATGCCGGGACCATCCGTGTTCAGTATCTTGATGCCTCCGACCATCACTGGAAGCCGGTGCGGCTCGCCTACTTCCCGCCCTCGAAAACAGTCGATATCGGCATGATGTGCTGTTCGCCGCAACGTGAAGGTTTCGAAGTCACATTCAGCGATTTTTCGGTCGGCCCGGCGATCTCGAGGGAACTCCATGACTGATGCGTCGTGGCACCGGATCGGGGCGCCGCTTTCACAGCAGCATCGTTCCGACAGGCGAATAGGCGGCAAGGTGATCGTCTCAATCCGACCGGAATCCTTCCGCTTCAACCGGGACAACGACACCACGCAATCGGCGGTGGGACGGGTCGAGGATGTCATCTTCATCGGCAGCAGGTCTTTCTACACTATCTGCCTATCCGACGGCGTTCGCGCCGTCGGCAGCCATCCACGATGCGATCGAAGACGAAATAGACGAAAGCCGTCATTCCAATCAATCCGCGTGAAATGACGTTGTTGCACTCGAGGCTTACTGCTGTACCTTCAAGGTTAAGGAGGCGTGAGCTTTTATGCTGCTTGAGCGAGAGGGGCCGCTTGGAACTTTGTTGGCTAGCGCCGAGAGAGCTGCGGCCGGACACGGCGGGACCGTGCTGGTGGACGGCGAAGCGGGCGTCGGCAAGACTTCCCTCCTGCGCGAATTCGCTGAAAACGCGGACAGGAATTACCGAATGCTGTGGGGCTGGTGCGAGGCGCTCTTCACACCGCGCCCGCTCGGTCCTCTTCAGGACATGGCGCACCTGCTAGACCCCCGCGTGGCGGAGCTGCTCGAGGAGACCGCGGCGCCGGAGCGGCTTTTTCCGGCGTTGTTGAATGCGCTTCAGCACACCAAGAGCACGACCGTGCTCGTCTTCGAGGACATGCAATGGGCCGACAATGCGACACTTGACCTGGTAAGATACCTCGGTCGCCGCGTCTCCCTGCTTCGCACGATGCTGGTGCTCAGCATGCGCAGAGACGAGATAAGTGCCGATCATCCTCTGACCCACGTGCTCGGCGACCTTCCGTCCGCCTCGGTGAGCCGCGTGACCCTGGAACCGCTGTCTTCCCAGGCGGTGACGGTGCTGGCCGAGCGGGCCGGCCGCTCCGCCGACGGGCTTTATCGCATTACCGAGGGCAATCCCTTCTTCGTCACCGAACTCCTGTCTAGCAGTGAGATCGAATCGGGGCGCGTGCCCGATTCCATACGCGATGCGGTCTGGTCGCGCTTGTCGCGCCTGACCCCAGGAGAGCGCGAGGTGCTGGAGGTCATGAGCATCATGCCGGGCAGCGTTGAGCCGTGGCTGATCCGGGCACTTCTCGGGGACGAGACCGAAGTTCTCGTGGATCAGTGCGTGGGACGGGGATTGCTGCGGCGGGATGTTCAAGGCGCGCTGACGTTTCGCCACGAGCTTGCCAGGGAAGCGACGCTCGACCGCCTCGCTCCGTCTCTCCAACGGTCACTGCATGCGAAAGTCGAAGCGGCACTCTCCGAACTTCCGGCGGCGCAGGCAAGCGCTCTACTGTCGCGACGGGTACACCATGCCGGCGGCGCCGACAACGGCGAACGCGTCCTGGAGCTCGCGCCGCAGGCCGCCGAGCAGGCCGCGCGTCTGGGCGCGCATAGAGAGGCGGCTTCACATCTGGCGACCGCACTCCGATACGTTTCAGAGGCTCCGTCGGCGCTGGCTGCCCAGCTTTGTGAAGACTGGGCCTACGAGGCGGGCCTGTCACTGTTCGTCTACGATGAAATCATCGAGGCGCGGCATCGCGCCATTGCGATCTGGCGGGAGCTTGGGCGCATCGACAAGGTCGGGGCCAATCTGCGCTGGCTGTCGCGTCTCCACTGGCGCCGCGGAGAGGGTCAGGAGGCGGAAGACTACGCGGATCAGGCAGTGCGTGAAGTGGAGAACCTGCCGCCTGGGCCGGAACTGGCGATGGCCTACAGCACGCGCTCGCAGCTACACATGCTGCATTATCGCTTCAACGAGGCGATCGAATGGGGCGAGCGCGCGATCAGCCTGGCGGACCGGTTGGGTGAGGTCGAGACACGCGTCCACGCCCTGAACAATGTCGGCACAGCGCTGATGTTCGCCGACCGCCCGGGCGGGCGTGAGCGGTTGGAGGAAAGCCTTACCCTGGCGCTCGATCACGGGTTTCACGACCATGCGTCGCGAGCCTATACGAACTTCGCCGAATGCGCGGTAGTGGCCAAGGACTTCGCCTTGGCCGAACGGCTGCTCGCGGAAGGGATTGCGTTTTGCGCCAGGCACGACCTCGATTCGGCTGCGCAATACCTGCTCGGCCGGCAGGCACAGCTTCGTACCGAGCAGGGCCGCTTTCGCGAGGCCGAGACGATTGCCCAAGGCGTCATGAATCTGGAACGCCTGCCGATGGTGATGCACCTGCCGGCTCTGACGGAACTCGGCAGGGCGCGGATCCGGCTGGGTGAACCCAGTGGCGCGGCCCTGCTGGAGCAGGCGCTCCAGGAGGGTCTGACGACCGGCGAGGCTCAACGCGTCATACCGGTTCGCTTGGCGCTGGCCGAGGCCGCCTGGCTTGCCGAGGAGCCCGGCGCCGGTCACGAGCAGCTGACGGCCCTCACCGAAATGGACCTCGACAATTTCCGTCCCTGGGACGTCGGTGAACTGGCAGTCTGGTGGCAGCGCTGCGGAATGGCGGGATCGCTGCCGGTGCCGGCCGGCCGCATTATTCCTTTGCCGCAAGCATTGGAACTCCGCGGCGACCCGACGGCGGCCTCGGCAGAATGGTCCCGCCTGGGTCTTCCCTATGAGTCAGCGCTCGCCCTCATGCAGGTCCGCGGAACCGATGCCGGCGCGGCGCTGGCTCGCGCCGTGGCTACATTCGAGGGCGTCGAAGCGCGCCCCGCGGCAGCGCTGGCGCGAAAGCTGGCGCAGCGCATCGGAGCTGCCAATCAGCTGCCGAAGCAGCGCCGGGGGCCGTACACCGTGGCTAGGCAGCATCCACTGGGCCTGACGAGGCAAGAACAACAGGTACTCACAATGATCGCTCAAGGTTTGGGCAACAAGGAGGCGGCACGGCGTCTGTCGCGCTCGCCGCGGACAATCGAGCACCAGGTCTCCGCCGTGCTCGGCAAATTCAACGCAGCAAACCGGATGGAAATTCTGCTCCGCCTTCGCGGCGAGCCCTGGCTTTTGCCGTCGGCAGTTGCGCTGCAAGTCCGTGAAAACTAGGCAAGCCCGTGAAAAACTAGGAGATCAGCTGCCGGGAAACTAGGTGACCGTACCGATGTGCGCGAATGCCCCCGCGCATAGGTTGCGCTTGTGAGTTTGGAACAGACTGCGAAGCAGTCCATGAGCTCGCCAATCGGAGAGAATAGCAATGATCAGATATTCTACCGCATTTGCGACGGTCTTGCTCGCCACCACGATCGTGGCCGCGGCTTCGGAACTTGCGCCGGGGAACGGCCACAGCATCCATTTCGGCCACGTCAAAGGCGTCGTCTACTACACGGTCGAGCAGGACGGCTACCGGGTCGTTGCGACCCTGGCTTCAGGGGCCGATGCGCAGCCGATGCGGTTCGTCTCCACGCTCGGACCGGGGCAAAACATGGTGATCTCCTTGCCTCAAGCCGTCGGCCAGCCATCTCTCGATTTCGAGATTATGCGAGACGGCGCCACGGTTCTCGTGAGCGAGCCCGCTGCCACTCCGATGGCCGATCCGATGGAACAAGCATCGATCCAGGATGCTCTCGACCGGTGAGCCGGTAATGGGCGGCCGCTCGGTGCGACTGCGGTCTCTTATTGGACCTGGAGCCTTTTCGCCGCATCGCATCTTTCCATTGTCGCCTACACCCTCGTAGCGGTGCGGGACTGGCAGATGGTGACGGCGCTCGCGATCAACGCTGTTTGCTGCATTTCCATCATCCTGCTCGGTTTCATAAGCGCCGTGGGCATCGGAGCCACCGCGGACTGCATGGCGATACCGCTGCATACAAAAACGCGTCGTTCCCGACGGGCGCCTATCGCCTGGAACCGCACGAAAAGTAGGTAATTCCCGCAAAAGCAAGAACACGCCCGCGAAAACTGGGAAACCGGCCGCCCAAAAATGGGTGATGGCACCGATTTGCGTACCCGCCGGCACGCATAGAGTTGGGCTCGCAGCGTGGAAGACTTTCCCAAGATCATTCACGCCTTCCTGATCCGAAGGAAGAGGGCAGTGGGGTGAGGCACAGGAAGCCGCCGATGGCGTCGAAATCGCGCGCCGTCGGCGGGTGCGCGCACCGATCCTTCAAGTCGGTAGCGCCGCCCCTCTGCGATCCACGCAAGATCAGGAGGGTGCCGTTCGAATTCGCCCTAATCCCGCAGCAGATCGGACATCAGTTTGAAGAAGCGGTCCGCATCGACCTCGTGCGCGATGCGGGCATTGTCCTTTTCGCTACGCAGGGGCCATTCACCACACCAGCGGCTGTGCTGGCGCCGAAACCCTCGATGTCATAACAATCCAACCGCACTACTCGATTGCGGCGGATCACGGAGGACCGGATGGCGACGGGACGTTGTCTCTGCGGCGGCGTGCGCTACGAGATTGCAGGCGAGCTTGCTCAGCCGATCGCCTGGCATTGCTCAATGTGCGCGCACCAAGCGGCAACTTTGCCGTCATGGCGGGCTGCAAGTCGACCCTTGATCGGCCGACCGGCCTTCGTCTCGGCGGACAAATGTATGTCGGCTCGAAATCCGATTTTTACGATCTGACCGATGGTCTACCTCAGAAACACGAGTGGTAGGACCTGAATCGCCGCACTAGAATCCGTACCACACCAGAATCCGTAAAGGAGAAGCTCCATGACATCGGACGTGGCAATTATCGCTGGAGCAGGGCCGGGGCTGAGCGCCTCGCTTGCACGTCTTCTCGCCAAGGAGGGCTTTCGCGTGGTCCTGGCTGCCCGCGACGTCGGCAAGCTGAGCGCGCTGGTTGACGAGACGGGCGCGCTGGCGGTCGAGACGGACGTTGCCGATGTTGCGTCGGTCGAAAACCTGTTCGACGTCGCCGACAAGGCCGGTCCGCTGTCGCTTGTGGTTTTCAACGCCAGCGGCCGCGCCCGCGGACCGATCGCCGACCTCGAACCCGAAGCGGTCAGACAGGCATTGCTGGTCGGCGCCTATGGCGGGTTCCTGGTCGGCCAGCAGGCCGCGCGCCGGTTGCTTTCCCGCGGCTCCGGCTCGATCCTGTTCACCGGCGCCACCGCCAGCGTCAAAGGGTTTCCGGGTTCGGCCGGCTTTGCCATGCCAAAGTTCGGCCTGCGCGGACTGGCCCAATCCATGGCCCGCGAACTTGCGCCGAAAAACATCCATGTCGCGCATTTCATCATCGACGGTGTGATCGCGGCGAACGAGCCCGGACAGGCCGGCGAACCCGACCGGCAGGATCGCCGGCTGTCTCCGGACGCGATCGCCGAAACCTATCTCGCAATCCACCGGCAGCACCGCAGCGCCTGGACTTGGGAGCTCGAACTCAGGCCATGGGTCGAAAATTTCTGAGTCTCGGCCGGACTGCAATTCGTCCATATGGTTGTCATGATGCCTTCGTGCCGTGGAACATCCGTGCGGACGTTATTTGCCTGCCGGCCGCCAAACGCAGCGCTGACTTTCTTCCATTGGCATTGAGATTGGATCGAGCGTTGCTTTGATCGCAACGACCTGCGTGTCACCGTAGAGGCCTGATCCAAGCCTGAGGCAGGAGGAGGTTGACCATGGCCAGGATTGTACCCGTGCTCGATCTCAGCCGTCTCGAACAGGGCGCGTCGGAGCGTCGGACCTTTCTGTTCGACCTGCGCACGGCGGCCCGCGATGTCGGCTTCTTCTATCTCAGCGGCCACGGAATTTCGACTGTGGAGGTCGACGAGGTGCTCGACGCCTCGCGCCGGTTCTTTGCCTTGCCGGAAGCCGACAAGCTGGCCATCGAAATGGTCAAGTCCCCGCAATTCCGCGGCTACACGCGCACCGGTGGCGAACTGACCAAGGGCAAGGCCGATTGGCGCGAACAGCTCGACATCGGCGTCGAGCGTCGACCCATACCACAGGGGCCGGGCATTCCTGCCTGGACGCGGCTGCAAGGGCCGAACCAGTGGCCTTCGGTCCTGCCGGAACTCAAGCCGGCACTGCTGGCATGGCAGACCAGGGCGACGGCGGTGGCGATCCGCCTGCTGAAGGCTTTCGCGCTGTCGCTCGACCAGGCCGAGGACGCTTTCGATCCGATCTATAGCGGTGAGCCCAACCACCGCATGAAGATCGTGCGTTATCCCGGACGCGGTGCAACCGGCGGCGACCAGGGCGTCGGCGCACACAAGGACGGCGGTTTCCTGACGCTCCTGCTTCAGGACGACAATAAGGGGCTGCAGGTCGAATATGACGGAAGCTGGGTGAATGTGGATCCCATCCCCGGAACGCTGGTGGTCAACATCGGCGAGCTCCTCGAACTGGCATCGAATGGTTATCTCAGGGCGACGGTCCACCGTGTCGTCACGCCGCCGGCCGGTGTCGAGCGGATTTCCGTTCCGTTCTTCTTCAGCGCCCGGCTCGATGCGACGATCCCGTTGCTCACCCTGCCTGAAGAACTGGCTGCCGAGGCTCGCGGACCGGCGAGCGATCCGGACAATCCGCTGTTTCGCGATGTCGGAACCAACGTGCTGAAAAGTCGCTTGCGCTCGCATCCTGACGTGGCGCGCCGGCACTATGCCGATCTCCTTGAGACGAGGGCGTCACCTGTCTGAAGACGCCTGAGCAAATAGAACGGGAATTTTCGTTATCCCGCCGGCTTTTGGAATTTTGTTCGTCGCCAACACGCCCAAACAAGCTCAAACAGGTAAGACCGTTCGACGGTTTCCTCCCATTCCGCTGAACGGCGTTCCCCTCTGAAGGTTGTAACCTTCTTTTGGCCGGGCCGTATTCGAGCCCGGCCATTTTTTTCGTGCGATTTCGGCAAATCAGCTGTGGTCGTCGAACCATGAACTGAGACTGCCGGCTTTGCCGTAAGCGATCCATATGCGCCTGCCTTCCAAACTGTGTCGCGTGGGAGGCGGCAGATGCCGAAGGGTGCGCGACCGAAAAAGCCGGGTGGCGTCACATGACAGCCGACGCCCTGTTGTCGCCGGCAGCGGTGTCCGGCTTCGTGTTCGGCCTCGGGCTTATCTTTTCCCTCGGCCCCCAGAACCTCATGCTGATCCAGACGGGACTGACGCGCAGCCACCCCTTTGCGGTCGCTTCCACCGGTTACCTCTCGGAAATCGCTTTGGTGACCATGGGAATCGGCGGGCTTGGGACGCTGCTGACGCACCATCCCGCAATCTCCGGTGTCCTGCAGGCGGTATGCGCCGTATTCCTCGCCTGGTGGGGCGCGCGCACCTTGCTCAACATCAGCCGCAGACGCAGGACGGCAGCTGCCACGACAGGCGGCAAGTCCCGATCTCGGGCGATCGGTTCGATGCTTGCCGTCACCTGGCTCAATCCTCTGGTTTGGCTCGAGGCGATGTTTCTCGTCGGCGTTCTCTCGTTCAGCTACGGCAGCGAGGAACAGGCGGGGTTCGCAGCCGGGTTCCTCGCGGCTTCCGCGATCAAGTTCTATGGCTGGAGCCTGGCCGGGGTGAGCCTGTCCCGCCGCTTCGACCGCCCGATCTACCGCAGGCGGATGGACGCGATCGCCGGTCTCGTTCTGATCCTGGCAGCCATTCTCCTGGCCGCAAACATCCTGAACGGAGCTTGAGTTATGACCGCCAGATCGAGGATAGCCCGGTGTTTCGCCAGACAGCGCAACACATCGTCTTCAGCGCGTGTGTCGCACAAGATGGGGGTCGACCAAGGCGCGTATTTCCGCAGCGGGCGCCGCTTCTCCGGCAACACGCAGCGCCCGTTCGTAGCGCGCATAGTCGTCGACCGCACCTTCGAAATCACGGCGCGACAGCCGCTCCTTGATCAGCGCCTTGCAGACGGGTCCGGCATCCGGATAGAGGTCCAACGTCCTCAGATAAATTGAGCGCGCTTCATGGGCGTTGGTCGCCTCCAGCCGCTGGCCGATCCGCAAGGCGAGATCGATCAGATCGCGACGCACTTTTTCGGCGGCGGCGAGCGACCAGAAGCTGGCTCGCTCGTGCAGAAACAGCGGACCGGGGAATGCAAGGAAGAGCGCTTCCGCTTCCAGGCGCAGTCCCGACGGCCGGCCATTGGTTGTCGTGATGGCCTTGAGCCGTGCATGCCAGTCGGCGAGGTCGACCCAGACCTTGTCCGATGCGAGCCGAAGCTTGCCTTCGCGCTGAACGATGAGGTCGATCCGCCCGAGCAGCTTGCGCAGCCGATGCAGCGCTTGCTCGCAGGCCGCCCGCGCCTGGTCGCCGTCGAGGTCGGGCCACAGCCAGTCCTGAAGGGTCTCCATCGAGCATGTGTTGTCTTTCGAGATCGCCAGTACCCGCAGTATGTCGAGAGCCTTCGTCGGTGGCTTGGCGCCGAGAGGGAGAGGGTTTCCGTCTAGTTCGAGCCGAAAGCCTCCGAGAACGTGGACCTTGAGCGGCCATGGCCAGGCCGCGGGCCGCCGCTGCGGCACGTCCAGCCGGCGTTCCCCGATCAGCGACCGGCAAAGCTTGGGCTCGATGCCGCGCTCAAGTGCATCGCCAAGCAGTTCGGCGAGCAACTCCGGAACGTTAAGGAGCACCATTGGCCAGCTGATGTCGCGGAGCGCCTCCATGAAGAGCTTCAGCCGATCGCCATAGTGCGGATCGCCGTCCCACAGGCTCTCCAGCGCGGCCGCTGCCAGAATGCATATCTCGGTACGTTTGCGGGCGCCGCCGTCCAGCCGCGGCAGCAAATCGTCAAGAAACGTGGCGGCTTCGCGCGGCTTCCTGTCGGCGAGCAGCACCTGGAACTTCGTGATATAGTGTGCCCAGCGCTCGACCATCGGCTCGTTGGCGGCCTCGCTCGCCGCCATGAAACGCTCGCAATCCTGATAGGCGGCCGCGAAATCGCCTTGCCTGGCATGAAGCGTAGCGAAGCAATTGGCGACGACGGCGACTTGCGTGCTGAAACGGCTGTCAGCGATCTCGGCCAGGCGCTCAACCACCTGCTGGAACTCGGCAAAATCGTTGCGGAACTTCATCTGCATCTGAAGGTGATAGAGGCCACCGAACTCCACGCCCTTGAGCGATTCGCGCTCGCCGATGGCGATCGCCTCCCGCAACGCCGCTTCGGCCGAAGGATAGGGAAAACCCCGTCTCTTGTAGGGAAAATAACGGCCGCTCTTGGCGCCAAACTCGACCAGCCACATGCCGAGGACCCAAGGCAGCATCTCCTTGTCGCTCAAATCGTCAACGACGCTGTCGACGGCCTTCGTGAACAAATCGGCCCGCATGATCGATACCGAATGCTCGATCAGGGATTCGCTGGCAAGCAGCCGCAAGCCGCTCGGATCCTGCTCGGGATTCCGGGTCAACCGCTGCAGGAGTTCGGTTTCCAGCGCTTGTCCGGCCGGGCTGTTGCCATAGTAGTCGTCGCCGAAGTTCAGCGCCCGCACCATACCGATGCGCACCAGCATCGCTTCCTCGGGAGGCAGTTCCGGCAGGCCGCGCTCGATGATTTCGAACGCCCGGCGAGTCCAGACCGAAAGACCCTCGTAGGTGCGCCAACTGTCCGTCTTGACCAGCACCGCGCGCGACACCGTAAGACAAAGCCCGCGCTGATCGTCGGCCTCGCCAAAGGCGTGCCATGCCTTCGACAGCCAGTGCTCTGCCGCCGCGTCGTCCGGCATGTGGGCCACGCCCAGCCAATAGAAATGCCAGCCATTCATGAAAGCTTCCGGCAACCGGCCGACCCATTCGATGAAGGTTGTCCGATGTCCCTGCGCCAGCACGGCCTCCGCCCGGCCCAGCATGAGTCCGCTCGACCGGTCCCAGTCCTCTGCCTGCAAGGCGAGGTGTATGGCTTCGTCATAACGACCGGCGTCCGCGAGGACCTTTGCCGCCCTTTGTTTGAGCGACTTCTGCTCTTCAATCGGCACACGCTGCGCGAAGCGTCGGTCGAGGAAGTCCCGCAAGAGGTCGTGCAGGTGGAAGACGCCGCGGCTGTTTTCCGTTCGCGTGACCAGCAACTGTCGCTTGTAGAGCCTGTCGAGCAGCTTTCCCGCTTCGCCCGACCCGATCATAACGTCCGCCAGCTCGGCGCTGATTTCGGGCAGCAGATTGAGTTTCAGCAGCATGTCCTGGTCGGCGGCGGGGAGGGAAAGGAAGAAATGACGGCCGAGAACGTCCGACAGCGCGTTCTGCCCGCCGGGTGCTGTCCCGTTCGTGTCGTCAGGTCCGACCGCCGAACCGTGGTCAGCGAGGAGAACCAGCCCGATCGCCCAGCCGCGCGCCGCTTCGACATCGACTGAAACGGCGCCGTTCCTCGAACGCAGCTTGACGAAATCGCGTGCTTCCGATGTCGAGAATTCGAGCGCCCACCGGTCGACGACGGCCATTTGACCCTTGAGAACGAGGTCGCCCAATTCGTCCTGGGGCAGCGTGCGCGAGACGCAGATGCAGCGAACCGTGTCAGGAAGCTCACGGAACATCACGGAAAGCACCGCCCGGAATTCGAGCGTGTCGGCGTCCTGCAAATCGTCCAGGACCAGAATGGTGCCGGGCTTCAACCGCGCGAAATAAGCCCTGAAGAAGCGCCTGGCGAACTCCTTCGGCTGCTCGGCATACTCCACGCCGAACACCGGCATGTCCGCGGCCGAGGCGAGTGACTGCGCCAGATATTGAAAGAAGCGCGCAATATCCTGGTCGCCCTCGTCGATGCGGAACCACACATGCGGTGCCTCGACGCTTTCGAGATAGTCGATGACCGCCGTCGTCTTGCCGTAGCCGGCCGGCGCGGCCACCCAGCATACGCTCGATCGCGATTTCAGATCGATCGCTTCGAGAACGCGGTTCCGTCTCAATATCCTGGCGCTGCGCGGCGCCGCCAGTTTGGCGATCCGGCCTGTGCCCGAGAGCGGGCGCTTCGCATCGGCTTCAACGGCGTCTAGGGGGGTCATGGGGGCTCCCGCTCGACCAATCATCGAGCGTCGGTCGTGCCGCCATGACCGTCCCGCCGCCCAGATTGACCTTAGGGTAGCGCAATCATGCGACAATTCGTAGTGGCTTCGCAGATGAAGCGGCAATGGCCGATTCTAGGCGTCGACTGGATGTCTGCGATCGCGAAATCAGGACGCGGAGGAGACCGAATTGTGTGAGGCCGCGCCGGCGGGCGACCGGTGAATCCCGCACTCCATCTTCGACAGTCCGCTCCAGCGGCCCGCGCGCGGATTGTCAGCGCTGCCGCACGCGACCGTGCAGGGCGCGCAGCCGATCGAGAGGTAGCCTTTTTCGAGGAGCGGGTGCCGGGGAAGATTATAGCAATCGAGATAGGCCTCGATCTGTTGGCGGGTGAAGCGGGCAAGCGGATCGATTTTCACGCGTCCGTCAGTTTCCTCGAGCGTCCGAACATCGGCGCGAAGCCCGCCATGATATCGCTTGCGACCGGAAATCCAGGCCTTGAAACCAGTCAGCGCATTTTCGAGCGGCAGAACCTTGCGGATCTGGCAGCACCGGTCCGGATCGCGGCGGTGCAGCGTTCCAGCGCCGTCGAGCGCCCGCAAGACATCCGCCTGGGGCGTGATGACGCGCAGATCGGTGAGGCCGAGCAGAGCCGTCAACTGCGCGCGATAGGCGATCGTTTCCGAAAACAGCTTTCCGGTGTCGAGCGTGATGACGGGGAGCGAACGGTCGATCGAGGCCGCCATATGCAGCAGCACCGCGGATTCCGCGCCGAACGAGGACACCAGCGCTATGTTTCCGCAAAACACGTCGCTGACGAGCGGCGCCAGCAGGTCGGGTCCGTCGAGATGGTTCAGCTCTGCGATGAGGGCTTCATACATGGCGGTTCGGCCGATCAAAAACGGTGGTGGTGTGACGAGGCCGCATCATAGCTTCGCCACGAAATCGAGGATCGCCTGGCGGTCGGTCTCGTCCAGGTCGAAGAAGCGGTCGCGCACGATCTGCGCCGTGCCGCCATGGGCGAAGACGGCATCGCGCAGCGTGGTCGCGCGGCCGTCGTGCAGGTAACGTTGGCGCAGGCCGACGCCGACGAGCGGCGTCGTCCGCCATTCGGCGCCGATGGCATCGCCCTGGACGATCTTGTCGTCGAGCGCCGGCCCCATGTCGTGCAGCAAAAGGTCGGAGTACAGCTCGACTTCGCCGTTGACACCCTCCAGCGCCGGCACATGGCATTTGGCGCAACCGACCGAGGCGAAAAGCCGTCCGCCATGGCTGCTAAGCATCGCGCTTTGGCTCGATGAGGGTGATGCGGCCAGGAAGGTCGCCGAGAAGGGGATCAGCGCACAATAGGCCAGGGCCGCCGACAGAGCTACCCCGACGAAACCGACGCCGATCAGGCGCCAAGCGCCACCGGCCTCTCCGAGTCGGCCGACCCGGGTGGTGATGCCGAGCGCGATCATCACCATGAGGAACAGGAACTGGTCGACATCGAGGATGACGCGGCGCAGTTGCGGATTGAGGATGATCTCCGAATTGAGCATCACCACGCCGATGAACGCGACGATGAACCACGGGAACGGGATCGGCGCGGCCTCTTGCGCCTTGTTGCGGCTGCGAAACACCAGGCTGGCGGCCAGCAGAAGCGGGACGAGCATCAGCACTTTGCTGAGCTTGACCAGTGTGGCGGTGTTCAGCGCGTCGTCGGAAATGGCGAAGGAGGCGCCGTAGACTTGCGCCAGTTCGAAGATGCTCGCCCCGACGAACACTCCATAGAGGCGGTCGTCGAGATGCGGCAGCCAACCGCCCAGGAACATGACCGGATAGGCGAGCAACGCCACCGGGCCGCTCAGCGTGATCAAGGCGATGGCGATGCCGGCGCTCTGGTCGCGTGCACGCACGAGCGCGGCCATCGAGAGGATCGCCGCGGCGCCGCAGACGGCGCTGCCGACCGCGACAAGCAGCGCGATCTCGGCGTCGAGCCTGAACAGCTTGCGCGCGATGGCGTAGAGCAGCGTCAGCACCAGGATCAGCTCGATGGCCGCCACCGCGAGCGGCATGAACCCCAGATCCAGGAACAGCCGCGTCGTGATGCGGAAGCCGACGAGCACCACGGCGAGCCGCAACAGATAGCGCTTGGTGAAGTCGAGCCCCGGGCGCAAGGCGTCCGGACAGGCGAAGCTGCTGCCGATCAGCAGTCCGAAGAGCATGGCGACGAGGACCGGGTTGCGCGACAGCGGCTCGCCCAGTCCGCCGGCGATCCAGCCGGCCGCAAGGGCGAGTGCCGCAGCAACGATGACGCCAGGCAAGACCGGACGCACTTTTTCCGGCGCATGGGGGAGCGTCAGGGCGAGGCTCATGGCTTTGCCCCATCCGGCAGGCGGAGCACTCGCAGATAGGAGGCGACCGCGTCGATCTGTGCGGAATCGTCTTCGATCGGCTGCGCGCCCGCCTCGCGGCTGACAGTCGCGCTGGTGACGCCGAGTTCGTTTGCGAAAGCGTTCGCCACCATGTCTTCGAGGGTGGCGATATCAGCCTTCCAACCGTATCGGCCGACCCGCGATGCGCCTTGGGCGTCGACGACGTGATGTGCGCGGCCTTTGATGCCGTCGCCCTTGCTGACCGCCTGCGCTTCGATGACGCTGTCGGGTATCTCGTCGATCCTGGCGATACCGTAGAGAGCGAGCGGCATGCGCAGCGAAATCACATTGGCCTGGCTTGGCATCGCCGCCGGCACGATCGCCATGCCATCGCGCAAGGCATGGCGTCTGGCGACCGGGCTGTTGGGATGATCGATCGGAACCGTGCGCCCAGACACCGGATCCATGTGGGCTATCCTGCGCGCAAAGTGGCTTTCATCAATGCTCGCGCCGCCGGGACCGGGATGGCAGGCCACGCAGGACGCCGCATTGAACAGTGGGCCGAGGCCGGTCTGCGGCGTGTAGTCGGTCTGAAACACCTGTTTTCCGCGTGCCACAAGATTGGCGTCGGCCGGTGTGCCTTGCGTCTCCTGCGTCGTCTTTGACGCGCCGTGCTCGCCGAAGGTGGGGATCTCGATGAGCACGCCTTCGCGACCCGGAAATCCCGGAATGTCGCCGCCTATCGTTATCCAGATCCGCTGCGCGTCAGCCGATGTCGCAATCGCACGAAGGCGATCGGGGCCGAGGGGTCCAAGGCCTGGAATCTCGATCGTCGCCCGGGCGAGAAACCGGCCGTCCTGGTTCAAGCGCAGCAGCGAGCCGTCGCCGCGATTGGCGACGAACAGATCAGACCCGCCGGCCAACGTCGTGTGGCTCGAAAACTGCGGATTGGCGATTTCGGGAATGACGGCGGCAACGTCGACCGGACGGTCGAATTCCGGCAGCGAGATCGTGCGGGTCCCGGCCACCGTGAAATGCCGCCGGTCGTCCTCCAGTTCAAGCAGCACCAGCCGGTCACGGCCCGGATCGGCGATGTAGAGAGCGCGGTCCGGGTTCCACTTGAAGGCGATGCCGATGACGCCGGGATCGTCGCCGATGCCGTGGCCGGTGCTGACCGTGCCCCGGCCGGTGCTTACCGTGCCCCGGCCGGTGCTTACCGTGCGCCGGCCGGTGCTTACCGTGCCAGGCCCGGCCAAGCCGTCGACGCCGTCCTGGACATGGATTTGAACCACGCCGCCATCCGCCGTGACGGCGGCGAACACGGCAAAGCCGCTGCCGTCCGGCGACGGACCGAGAAACGCCGTTCCGAGCGCGCCCGTCCGCATTCCGCCCGCTGTAAGCTGGCCGCTTGCCTGATAATTCAGCAGCTTGCCAAGCCAGCCGCTCGGCTGTGCTTTCGGCGTCTGCTCGCGATCGGTATGTCGGCCGGCGAACACGCCGCCGGCCACGCGGCTTGGCGCGTTGGCGAGTGGCGCACCGTCGGGGTCGACGACGGTGACGCTGCCCTCGCCATTAATCCCGCTAGGCGCGTTAGCGATCCAGGGCCTTCCGAAGGCGTTGTTGATCGAAATATATCGCGGTCCGGATGCGGCTGCGAGGCGAGCGGTTCGGGCTCCGGCATTGTACTGCCGGTTGAGAAACCGTTCGCTCTGCGCCGTGTAGAGCTGAACCCGCGCATCTCCGTCGTTACCGGTGAGGTCTTGCGGAACGACAATGGTGCCACCAGACTTGCCCGCGCGCGGATCGATGGACAGGATCGCCCCGGCCTCAAGCGCCGGATCGCCCGGTGGTGCGCCGAAATTGCTGCCCACGGCCACCAGAACCCTGAGCGGATCGAGCACCCGCCCTTCGCGCGTCGCCATAAGGAATTCCGGATTTCCCGGTATCGGCCCGCCGACATGAAAGCGGCCCACCTCGCGCACGCCGGCCACGTCGGGCAGCCCGACGGCGACGATTCGAGCGTTCAGGCGCCAATCGGGGGTCTGATCTCCAGCGATCCCCGAAGCCGGCAGCAGGCTGAGAATTATCACCGCTGCCGTCGACAGCGTCCGGCGAGAAGAAAAACCCGACGGCACGGACCATCGCCGGGTCTGATGTGTCCCGACGAAACCTGTTGCGGCCACTGCACTGCCTGTTCGCATCGCGAGGTCTCCGGCAGTCGCAAGCGCTTGATGTCGCCTGCCACTCACGGTGCAATGTTTCGAACACGCGCGCTTACGGATCGCTTACGGCATTCGGCGTGGCTGGCTCGCCGAGCATCGCTGCTATGAATTGAGGTCGCGCCGAGGTTGCCGGCGCGAACGGCCGGTCGTTCAATCGGCCGGAACGCTTTCCAGTCGCTCTCCGCCGGCCTTTGCGATGAAGCTACGCCAACCGCCATAGCCCGAAATGTCGATAGCTCGTGACAACCCGGCGGTTTCGACCAGGAAGCCTTTGGCCGATGTCCCCTCGTCGAGCTCGATCGTGCCTATGCCGAGCGGCGGCGGGATCGCGGCCACGAAGCGTCCGAACGCGTCTGGCGAAAGCCGCCAAACCTCGACATCGATCGCCGCCCCTTCGCCATCGGCAACACGCACTAGCCCCGGCTTCGGCACAGATTGGCCCGCGAGCGCGTAAAGCTGATAGGAGGCGACCGTCTTGGCGGCCCTGCTCATCCGGCCTCCCAGCGCGCAGAGCTGGCCGTTGAGCGGCATTCCCGACAGATGCGCGCCGACGACGACGATCTCGATCATGTCGTCATCGAAATCAGGGATTTTGGCGGGGGAAGCAGGCATCGCCCAACCAGTCGCGCCAAGGCCAAGACCGCTGGCTCGATGGACCTCGCTGGCCAGCGCCGCCGTCAGGGCGTCCTTGCCGGCAGCGGCAAGCAAGGTGACGCTCATCGGCAAGCCATCGTCGCGCTTGCCCGTCGGTATGGCGATGCCGCACATGTCGAGCAGATTGACGAAATTGGTGTAGGTGCCGAGCCGGCTGTTGGTGACGATCGGATCGGCCAAGACGGTGCCGATAGTGTAATGCGTCGGCGCGGTCGGTACGCAGAAAAGGTCGACCGAGGCGATGACTGGCGCCAGCCTGGCCTTGTAGGCCTGCAGCGCATAGAGGCCGTTGAACGCGTCTGCCGCGGAGAGCTTTCGCGCGCCGCCGATGATTGTGCGCGTCACCGGATGCATGGCCGCTTCGTTCGCTTCCATGAAATCCGCGATCGCCGCATAGCGCTCGGCCACCCAGGCGCCTTCGTAAAGCAAGTTGGCGGTGGCGTAGAAATCACCGAACGGAATTTCGACCGGCCGGCAGCCAAGTTTTTCCAGCGTCCGCAGCGCCGCTTCGAATCCCGCCTGCATGGCCGCGTCGCCAAAAAATTCCCGGTCCGTCTTTGCCGGAACGCCGACAGACAGCACCGGTGGACGCGGACCGAGCGGCGGCGGCGCGGTGAAGCGCGAATAGGGATCGGCATCATCCTTTGCCGCCGCGGCCCTGAAGACGCTGTAGGCGTCATCGACGGTGAGCGCAAAGACGGAGACGCAGTCGAGCGTGCGGCAGGCCGGCACCACGCCGACGGCCGACAGCGCGCCGACGGTCGGCTTCAGCCCGACGATATTGTTGAGGCCGGCGGGAATGCGGCCGGAGCCGGCGGTATCGGTGCCGAGTGCGAAAGAAACGATGCCGCGCGCCGTCGCCACAGCCGAGCCGGACGAGGAGCCGCCCGGCACCAGTTTCGGATCGACCGCGTTTCTCGGGATTGGATAAGGTGTGCGCACGCCGACGAGGCCGGTGGCGAATTGGTCGAGATTGGTTTTTCCGACGACCAGCGCGCCGGCTGCCCTCAGACGCGCGACGACGGTGGCGTCTTTCGCCGGCAAGTAGGCATATTCGGCGCAGGCCGCCGTGGTCGGCATGCCGGCAACATCGATGTTGTCCTTGACCGCGAACGGCACGCCCCAGAGCGGCTTTGCCACGGGATCGAATCCGCCGAGTGCTTCGGCTTCGGCGAGCAGGTCCGCCTTGCTCGCCAGGTGGATGAAGATGCCGGGATCGTCCGCTTCCGCTATGCGCTGGAACACGGTTTCAATTACGGTCGCGGCTGACGTGCCAGAGGCATAGGCCGCGTGCAGGCTCCCGATATCAAAACGGATGTCGCTCATTTCGTCTCGTCCAGAATGGCCACCGGCAGATTCCACTGGATCAGCACGACGCAACCGTCTTTCGTCCACACCGAATGCTCGGTCCCGACCAGGTTCAGGATCACGCTTCCGGCAGGATAGTCGCCGTTCTCGTCGCTCTGGGTGCCTTCCAGCACGACGATGGTTTCGAGCCCGACATGACGATGGCGCGGCACGCCGGCGCCGGGCCGATAGTTCAGGATGGCGACGGACGGTTCGGCCGGTCCGCCCTTGAGCAGCCAATGCACCGTGATGCCGTCGCGAAAATGCTCGAATGCCAGATCACGCCAGCCCCCATCGATGAGAGCCGGGTATGCAATGTTAGGCATCGGCAATTCCCTTGAGCACCTGGTCCGTCGTCGCCGTCCAGCCGACGATCGCGCCCTGCGCCCTGATCATGGCCAGCGCGGCCGCCTTGAATTCCGGAAAATAACTCTCCGTCGCATCCTCGGCCAGCAGGCATTCATAGCCGCGGTCGTTGGCCTCGCGCATCGTCGTCTGCACACAGACTTCCGTCGTGACCCCGGCGAAGACGAGTTGCTGCGCGCCGAGTCGTTTCAGGTCCTCACCGAAACTGGTGGCATAGAACGCGCCCTTGCCGGGTTTTTCGATGACGATCTCGCCCGGCAGCGGGGCAAGCTCGTCGAGGATCGCCGTTCCCGGCGCGCCGACGATCAGCACACGGCCCATCGGGCCGACGTCGCCGATCCGGATCGATGGATTGCCGCGATTGCGCTTGGCCGGCGGCAGATCCGAAAGGTCGGGCTTGTGGCATTCCATCGTGTGGATCACCGGCAGGCCGGCGGCGCGGAACCCTTCGATCAGCCTTTTCACCGTCGGCACGATCGCCACCACCCGGCTGACGTCGTTGCCGAGGCTGGCGCCGAAGCCGCCCGGCTCGGCGAAATCGCGCTGCATGTCGATGACGACCAGCGCCATCGCCTCAGGCTTGAAGGGAAACGGAAACGGCAGCGCGTCGATTGCCGCCATCAGTGATGTCCGGCCATGTGCTCGCCGATCGTCTGGACGCTCGCCTGCGCGATCGGCGTCTCATAGACCAGCGCGCCGTCGGACATGACGAAGATGCGGTCGGAAAGCTCCACCAATTCGTCGAGGTCCTCGGACATCAGGAGCACGGCGGCGCCGGCGTTGCGCGCCTTCATGATGCGGGCGCGGATTTCGGCGACGGCGGAGAAGTCGAGGCCGAAGCACGGATTCGAAACAATCAGCAGATCGACCTCGCCGGTCAGTTCGCGGGCGAGCACAGCGCGCTGGACGTTGCCGCCGGAGAGCGACGAAATCGGCGAGGCGAGCGAGGCCGTCTTGACCTTGAACTGCTCGACCAGGCGCGTCGCATAGTCCCTGATGGCGCTCATCCGGATCCAGCTTATCGGCTTGCCGGCCTCGTTCAGGTCGAAGGTCCGGAAAGCCATGTTTTCGGCAACCGTCATCCTCGGCGCGCAGGCATTGCGCAACGGTTCCTCCGGGATGAAGCGCACATTGAGCGTGCGTGCCTCGGTGCGGCTGGCGCCGTAGGGCGATCCCTTCACCAGAACGTCGCCGGCATCACGCGTACGCTGCCCGGCAAGGACTTCTAAAAACTCCTTCTGGCCGTTGCCGGAAATGCCGGCGACACCGACGATCTCGCCGGATTTCACATCGAGCTCACCGATGTTGATGGTCTTCAGGCCGGTGCGGTCGGGCGCCTTCAGTGCCTTCACCGTCAGGATTTGCCTGGCGCCGACAGGCACTGGAGCACGCGAGTCGAGCGCGGCGATCGGCTGGTCACCGATCATCATCGCCGCCATCTGCTTGTGAGATAGGTCCGATACTTTCCCAGTTCCGGTCAATCTGCCCTTGCGCAGCACCGTGATGTCGTCGGCGAAAGCCGTCACCTCGTGGAATTTGTGCGAGATCATCAGCACGGTGAGGTCGCCCGCCTTGGTCATGCCGCGCACGAGGCCCAGCACTTCCTGCGCCTCGCCGGGGGTCAGCACCGACGTCGGCTCATCCAGCACCAGAAAGCTGCGGCCGAGATAAAGCTGCTTGATGATTTCGAGCTTCTGTTTCTCGCCGGCGGCGAGTTCCGCCACCTTGACGTCGAGCGGCAGCTTGAACGGCATCCGCTCCATGAATTGGGCAAGTGCGGCGCGCTCCTTGCGCCAGTCGATGATCCCCGGCACCTTCTCGCGGGAAATGACCAGGTTTTCCGCACCCGTCAGCGACGGGACCAGCGTAAAATGCTGGTAAACCATGCCGAGGCCGAGCGCCGAGGCATCCTTCGGACTGGCGATCGTGACCTCGCGGCCGTCGACCAGAATGTTGCCGGCGGTCGGGTGATAAAAACCCATGATGCACTTGACCAGCGTCGACTTGCCCGCACCGTTTTCGCCAAGCAGCGCATGAAACGATCCCGCCGGCACCTTGATGGAGACGTGGTCCAGCGCGGTGAAGGCGCCGAAGCGCATGCTCATGCCGATGGTCTCGACGCCAACCGCTTTTTTGCCGCGGTCACCCATGGTCGAACCTCATGGCAACTGGGCCACGAACGACGCCGAGTTCGACACCGCGCCGAACACGCCGCCTTGCATCTTGATCATCTTGATCGCAGCGAGATGGTTGCCGTAGTCGGTCGCCCCGCAGCAATCCTCCAGCATCACGCATTCGAAGCCGCGGTCGTTGGCTTCGCGCATCGTCGTGTGCACGCAGACATCGGTGGTGATGCCGGTCAGCACGATGTTTTCGATGCCGCGCTGGTTGAGGATCAATTCCAGGTCGGTGGCGCAGAACGAGCCCTTTCCCGGCTTGTCGATGATCGGCTCGCCTTCGGCCGGATAGAGGTCGGGGATGATGTCCCAGCCCGGCTCGCCGCGCACCAGGATGCGCCCGCAGGGTCCGGGGTCGCCGATGCCGGCATTGATGCGGCGCGAGCGCCAGCGCTTGTTGGCCGGCAGGTCGGCGAGATCGGGCCGGTGGCCCTCTCGCGTATGAATGATGGTGTAGCCCTTCGCCCGCATGGCGGAGAGCACCGACCTGATCGGCCCGATCGGCGCCCGCACCAGCGAAAGGTCGTAGCCCATATGGTCGACATAACCGCCCGGCCCACAGAAATCGGTCTGCATGTCGATGATGATCAGCGCCGTGTTGTCGGGCCGAAGCTCGCCATTGTAGGGCCATGGATAGGGATCGGCATCGATATAGCGCTGCGTGACCTCGGCTCTGGCGTTCATTGAGCAAAACTCCAGTCTGGAAACGTCATTTGGTGATCGACAGTTCGCCCGGCGCGCCAGCCAGCGAACGGCTCGGCGACGAGGTGGCGATCATGATGACGAGGGTGAGAATGTAGGGTGCGGCGTAGAACAGATAGTAGCCTTGCGTGACGCCGACCGATTGCAGCGCCGGCCCGAGCGCGCCGGCGCCGCCGAACAGCAGCGCGGCGGCAAAGCAGCCGAGCGGGTTCCAGCGCGCGAAGATGACCAGCGCCACCGCCATCAGCCCCTGTCCCGACGAAATGCCTTCGGTCCAGCTGCCGGGATAGTAGAGCGACAGATAGGCGCCGCCGATACCGGCCAGCGCACCGCCGATACCGGTGGCGATGAGGCGCACCGTATTCGGGTTGAGGCCCATGGCGCGCGCGGCGTCGGAACTGTCGCCGACCACGCGCAGGATCAGGCCGGCGCGGGTGTTGCGGAAAGCCCACCACAGGAACACGGCAAGTGCTGCACCGATCAGGAACAGCACGTTGATGTTGAGCGCCGCCTGCACCTGCGGAACATCGGACCAGCCGCCAAACGGGATCGCCGGCAGGTCGGGCGCCGAGGGCTGGATGAACGGTTTGCCGAAGAAGAAGGCGAGACCCGAGCCGAACAGCATCAGCGCAATGCCGATGGCAATGTCGTTCACCCCACGGAATTTGCAGATCCAGCCGTGGAACAGGCCGAAACAAAGGCCGGCGGCGGCGGCGGCCAGCAGACCGAGCCATGGCGAGCCGGTCATCACCGCGACGGCATAGGCAGTCATCGCGCCGAACACCAGCGTGCCTTCGAGGCCGAGATTGATGCGCCCCGAACGCTCGGTGATGGCTTCGCCCAGCGACACGAAGATGAAGGGCGTCGACACGCGGATGGCGCCGCCGAGCATCGCGAGCGGAACGCCCCAGAGGCCGATCTCGGTCGAGTCCATCAGGCAATCCCCTTCAAGAGATCAGGCCCCTTCAAGAGATCACCCCTCTGCCAGAGGTCGGGATTGAAGGCCTTGAAGCGGCCGTAGAAGGTTTCGCTGAACAGGATGACGACGAAGAGCATGCCCTGCAGCACCAGCACGGTGGCGTCGGGCAGGTCCATGCGGCGCTGGATCAGCCCGCCGGAGGCGTCGATGCCGCCAAGCAGGAAGGCGACCGGGATGATGGCGAGCGGATTGTGGCGGGCGAGGAAGGCGACCAGGATACCGGTATACCCATAGCCGGCGGCGAGCGAGGCGTTGGCGCTGCCTTGCACGGCGGCAACTTCCAGCATGCCGGCAAGGCCGGCGAAGCCGCCGGCCAGCGCGGTGAAGCCGACGATCAGCGGTCCGACAGCAAGTCCCTGCACCTGGGCTGCCCTGACATTGCCGCCGGCGATGCGGGCGGCGAACCCCCAGCGGGTCTTTTCGATCAGCAGCCAGGACAGAATGCAGGCGATAACGCCGACGACCAGGCCCCAATGCACGTCCATGCCTGGAATATTGCCGATGCGGTAGGCCTCCGCCAGCGGCTCGGTCGACGGTTTGTTGAGCGAGGCAGGATCGCGCAGCGGCCCTTCCACCAGATGGTTCATCAGGGCGATGGCGATATAGGCCATCAGCAGGCTCGATATGGTCTCGTTGACGGCACGGTAGTGGCGTAGCGCGCCGACGGCACCGATCCAGATGCCGCCGGCGGCCATGCCCGCCACGCCCATGGCAAGAATATCGAAAAAGGCGGGGGCACCGCTGGTGGCCACGCCCATCGCAGCCGCGGCAACGCCGCCCAGCACGATCGCGCCTTCGCCGCCGATGACGACGAGGCCGAGCCGGGCCGGCAGCGCCACGCAGAGCGCCGCGAGCAGCAAGGGTGCGGCCCGCGACAGCGAGTTCTGGACCGAGAACCACGAGCCGAAGCCGCCGCGCCACATCGTTTCATAGAGCTGCGCCGGCGATTTGCCGACCAGCGCGATGAACAGGCTGAACAGGGCCATGCCGACGATCAGCGCCGCGAGCGGGATGACGAAGGCCTCCGCCCGCCGGGCGATCCATTCGAGCGCCGTGGGGTAGCCCCGGGCGCCGAGCATCACTGGCACGCTCGCACTGCTCACGGTGTCTGCCATGGCCCCCGTCTCCGATCCATGCTCAAGCGGTCGAGCCGACGACACCCTCGACGAGATAGTCCATGCTTTCCAACTCGATCGCGGCTTCGACGAAGGTCTGGCCCTCGGTTGCGACGACGTCGCCCTTGTTGTTCTTCAACGGCCCCTTGATCACCGAAAAGCCGCCCTTCATCATTTCGGCGAGCGTGCCGTCGAACTGGGCGCGCGCCGCCTCGCTGACGGCGGGGCCGAGCGGGCTCATCTTGACGAAGCCGTCGGCCAGTCCGCCGCGCGTGAAATTGGGCAGCGGCTTGCCGGCCATGAGGTCGTCGACGAACATCTTGTAGACCTTCGCCCAGTTCCATTCCGCGCCGGTCAGATATTTTTCCGGCGCCAGCGGGCTCTGATTGGCATGGTAGCCGCAGATGAAGGCGCCGCGTCCCGCCGCCGTTTCGACCACGACTTTCGGGCTGTCGACATGGCAAGTGATGACGTCGGCACCCTGATCGACCAGTGCATTGGTGGCTTCCGCCTCCTTGACCGCCAGCGACCATTCGCCGGTGAAGATCACCTGGCAGGTGATGGTCGGGTCGACCGAGCGTGCGCCGAGCAGGAAGGAGTTGATGTTGAGCAGGACCTGCGGAATGGGCTTTGCGGCGACGAAGCCGATCTTCTTGGTCTTGGTGGCGTGGCCGGCGGCGACGCCGTTGAGATACTGGCCCATGCCGATATAGCCGAAATAGGAACCGGCATTCATCGGATGCTTGTCCTTGTTCCACATGCCGCCGCAATGGCGGAACTGCACGTCGGGGAATTTCGCGCACATGGCCAGCATGTGCGGATCGAAATAGCCGAACGAGGTCGGGAAGATCAGCGAGGCGCCGTCGAGGTTGATCATCGATTCCATCGACTTCTGGACATCGACCGTCTCGGGGACGTTTTCCTCCTCGACCACGGAGATGCCCTCGATGGCCTTCAATGTGGCAGCACCCTCGGCATGCGCCTGGTTGTAACCGTAGTCGTCCTTCGGTCCGACATAGATGAAGCCGACAGTGACGGCAGCGGCGAACGCCCTGCTGATCGGGAAAGACGCCGAGGCCAGACCGAGCGCCGCTCCGGCGGCGGAGGTCTTGAGCAACTCGCGGCGGCTAAGCATGAATCTCTCGGTCATGTGAATGCTCCCTGTTGAACCCTTTTCGGGTCGATTAATTCCCTTCTCGTAAAAGTGCATGCAATCGCTGTGCCAGTTCAAAGGCTAGAATTTATCCAATTAAATCAGTTGGCGTGCCGATTTGCCGTGCTCAAGCGAAAGGCAATTGCATGCACTTTTTGCCTTTCAATTAGCCAGTTTGACATCTAGATTAAAATAAAGGCATAGAGGGCGCGCCCGAGTCGAAACTTCCGGCGAGCCACTTGCCGCACGGCCGCGAAAAAGACTGACGGAGGAGAATTGTCGGGGAAGCGCAGCTTGATCAGGTCGGGCACGACTGTCGATCAGATGGTGAGGGCGATCGGTGACCGGATCGTCACCGGCTTCCTGCGCCCCGGCGAAAAGCTCGACGAGGCCTCGCTCGCTGCCCGTTTCGACGTGTCGCGCACCCCGGTCAGGGAGGCGCTTGGCCGGCTGAGCGCCATGGGGCTGGTGGAAAGGCGACCCAACCGGGGCGCCACTGTCGCCGTGGTGACGCAGGAGCATCTTGCCTCGATGTTCGAGAGTATGGCCGAGCTTGAAGCGATTTGCGCACGGTTTTCAGCCGAGCGCATGGCCACCGCAGAGCGCCGCGCGCTCGAGATCGAGCACCAGGCATCGGCGCGCCTCGTGCAGTTGGGCGCGGAGGAGGACTACGAGTATTTCAACACCGAGTTCCACACCCGGCTCTATCGCGGCGCGCACAGCAAGCACATCTATGAACTGACCGTAATGACGCGCAGCCGGCTGGCGCCGTTCCGGCGCGCGCAATTCATGCTGCCGGGCCGCCTGGCCAAATCCTGGCAGGAGCATGACGTCATCGTTACCGCGATCATGCGCGGCGACAGCGCTGCCGCAGGACATGCAGCCAAGGATCACGTTTCCATCGTCAGCGAGGCGAGCGCCGTCTTTGCTGCGGTTGACCCGATGAAACCGGCGGCGGATTCGTTCGGGATGTCTTCCTAGCAATCAGGCAAACTGCCCAATCCGTCGGCGATGCGATGATTTTCGCGTCACTCAAGCGAAACGCTCGAAGCCGCACAGGTCCACAAATGCCGGCCTTTTGGCATAGTTGGGCTTTGGCATGCTCCTTGCTTCGTTGATGGTGTGCAGAGCGTCTAGGGTTCCGGCCGCAACAAAGCGGTGCTGGTCCAAGAGATGCGACCGCCAGGGATGCACTGAGGCATCCGGCGGAACACGGCGGGCCAAAATCCCGGGAGAACCCTGCACGGGTTTGCTGGCGCGAACCTCTCCCGGATGCGCGCTCCGCAAGCCCCAACATAAGGTCCGGTCGCAATCCGGATCGCGAACAGGGGTACGCAATGCTTCGCAAGCTGGCCGCAATCATCCTAGCCGCATCACTCAGTCTTCCCATGATTTCCGCCGCCGACGCGGCACCCAAGAAAGACTTCAAAATATGCTGGTCGATCTATGTCGGCTGGATGCCGTGGGGCTATCTCTCCGACAGCGGCATCATGAAGAAATGGGCTGAAAAAAACGGCATCAACGTCGAGATCACCCGCATCAACGACTATGTCGAAAGCATCAACCAGTATACGGCCGGCGGTTTCGACGGCTGTTCGATGACCAACATGGACGCGCTGTCGATCCCCGCAGGCGGCGGCGTCGACACCACCGCCTTGATCATCGGCGACTTCTCCAACGGCAACGATGCCGTGATCCTCAAGGACAAGGCCGCGCTCGCCGACATTGCCGGCCAGAAGGTCAATCTCGTCGAGCTCTCCGTCTCGCATTACCTGCTGGCGCGGGCACTGGACACGGTCAAGCTCGCCGAGAAGGACATCACCGTCGTCAACACGTCCGACGCCGACATGGTCGCCGCCTACGGCACCAGCGACGTCACCTCGGTCGTTACCTGGAACCCGCTGGTCTCCGAGATCGTCGCCATGCCGGGTGCGCAGAAGGTTTTCGATTCCTCGCAGATTCCCGGTGAGATCATCGACTTGATGGTCGTCAACACCGAGACCCTGAAGGACAATCCTGCATTGGGCAAGGCGCTTGTCGGCGCGTGGTACGAAGCGATGGACCTGATGACTTCCGACACGCCGGAAGGCAAGGCAGCCAAGGAGGAGATGGCCAAGGCGTCCGGTACCGACCTCGCGGGCTTCGACGCGCAGCTCGCTTCGACGGCAATGTTCTTCGACCCCGCCAAGGCGGTCGAGTTCACCAACGGCACCGAATTGCCGAAGACGATGGATCTGGTCCGCAACTTCCTGTTCAGCCACGGCATTCTCGGGACCAACGCGACGAGTGTCGACATGGTCGGCATGAGCTTTCCCGACGGGTCCACGCTGGGCGACGCCAAGAACGTCAAGCTGCGTTTCGATCCAGCCTTCATGGCCGAGGCCGCAACCGAAACGCCCTGACGCGACATGCTGGCCAAGGGAATGAGTGCCAGGGATGAAGTCTCCGCGAGGGGCGGTGAGGGCACCACGCGCCCTTCCCGGCCAAGGCCGAAGGTGCGCCTTCGCATGATCAATGCGAAGGTCTCGCGCGGCAGCGCCTTGTTCCTCGGCGGCTTGCCGTTCTTGTTCGTGGCGATCGCCTATCTGATCGCTTCGGCGCAACGACTGGCCGTCAATCCCAGCGACAAACTGCTGCCTTCGCCGGCACAGATGTGGTCCGCCTTTCTTGACCTGGCGACGGTTCCGGACAAGCGCTCGGGCGACCTTATCCTGTGGGTCGACACCTACGCCAGTCTCCTCAGGCTGTTCGCCGGCGTCGGCGTTGCCACATTCACGGCGCTTTCGCTTGGCATCGCCATCGGCTTCATTCCGCGGGTGCGGGGCTTCCTGCTGCCCTTCGTCACCGTCGTCTGCGTCATCCCGCCGCTGGCGCTGCTGCCGATCCTGTTCATCGCACTTGGCCTCGGCGAAACGGCCAAGATCACGCTGATTGCCCTTGGCGTCGCGCCCGTGATGGTGCGCGACATCGCCAACCGGGTGATGGAGTTGCCACCAGAGTTGGTGGCCAAGGCGCAAACACTTGGCGGCAACAGCTGGACCATGGTCTTGCGGCTGGTGCTGCCGCAAGTCATGCCGCGCCTCATCACTTGCGTGCGGCTGGCGCTCGGGCCGGCCTGGCTTTTCCTGATCGCCGCCGAAGCCATCGCCTCGACCGAAGGGGTGGGTTACCGCATCTTCCTCGTCCGCCGCTATCTCTCGATGGACGTCATCCTGCCCTATGTCGCCTGGATCACGCTGCTTGCCGTCATCACCGACTGGCTGCTGGTGCGGCTTTCCCAAGCGGTGTCCCCCTGGGCGCATCCGGTGGAGGCCAGATGAGCCGCATCGTCGTTCACGAGCTGGAAAAGAGCTACGGCGATGCCCGCGTGCTCGAGCGGGTCAACGTCACCGCCGAGGCCGGCGAATTCCTGTCGCTGGTCGGCGCCAGCGGCTGCGGAAAATCGACGTTCCTGCGCATCCTGCTCGGCCAGGAGCAGCAGAGCAGTGGTGTCGTCATCGTCGGCGATCGGCCCATTATTCCGGAGCCGACGCCGCAGCGCGGCATTGTCTTTCAGCGCTATTCGGTATTTCCGCATCTGACTGCCATCCAGAACCTGCTGCTGGTCGAAGACTTTCGCTCGGGCGGGCCGTTTGGCCGCGTCTTCGGCGCCAGGCGCAGAAACGCCAGGCAAGAGGCCGAAGCCATGCTGGCGCGGGTCGGGCTCGCCCATGCGCGCGACCTCTATCCCGCATCGCTCTCCGGCGGCATGCAGCAGCGGCTGGCGATTGCGCAGACCTTGCTCGGCCGTCCGCAGATCCTGCTTCTCGACGAACCGTTCGGGGCGCTCGATCCCGGCATCCGCGTCGAGATGCACGAACTGCTGACCGAGCTCTGGACCGAGCACGGCATGACGGTGGTTATGGTCACCCACGATATCGGTGAGGCCTTCAAGCTCGGCACCCGCGTGCTGGTTTTCGACAAGGTGCGCCACGATCCGCAGTTCCCGTCCGCTTACGGCGCGACAATCACCTACGATTTGAAGCTCGATCGCAAGACCCGGGCTTCCTCTCATCACTTGGCCAAGGTGGCCGCAATGGTCGGGACGACCCGACCGGAAACAGCAATGGCGACGACGGCGTCGTAACGGAGACCGTGAATGTCCAGAAATATCCCCGAACGCAGCCACCGCCGGGCAGGGCTCGTCGCCCGGGAGCCTAGGGAACGTTTCCACCATCCGGATTTCGACGCCCGCGGAACGCAGGGTTGGAAGTCGATCGAGGCCGAGGGCAAGTTGCCGGAAAGCGGCTGGCGCAAGGAGCAGCAATGGGCGCTCGACATGGGCCTGCCGGGATCGGAGTCGATCGTCGACAAGTCCATCCCGACATTCGCGCGCGGCGAGCTGCCGCATTTCGCCGGCATCAATACCTTTCTCAAGGCGCCCTATGTCGAGAACGTCCGCGATGTCGGCAAATATGATGCTGCCGTCATCGGCATCCCATTCGACAGTGGCACCACCTACCGGCCGGGAACCCGCTTCGGGCCGCAAGGCATTCGCCGCATCTCGGCGCTCTACACGCCGTACAATTACGAGCTCGGCGTCGACCTGCGCGAGCAGATGACGCTGTGCGACGCCGGCGACGTCTTCACCATTCCCGCCAATCTTGAAAAGAGCTTTGACCAGATCACCAAGGGCGTCAGCCATGTCGCCTCGTCCGGCGCGCTGCCGATCATGCTGGGCGGCGACCATTCGATCGGATTTCCCTGCGTGCGCGGCATTGCCGACGTGACCTCGAAACGCATCGGCATCATCCATTTCGACCGCCATATCGACATCCAGGAAAAGGATCTCGACGAGCGCATGCACACCACGCCCTGGTATTGGGCGACCAACCTGCCGAACGTCTCGGCGACCAATCTCGTGCAGCTCGGCATCGGCGGCTGGCAGGTTCCCCGCTACGGCGTCGCCGAGGCGAGAAAACGCGGCACCAACGTGCTCACCATTGCCGACATCGAGCAGATGGGACTTGAGAAGGCGGCGGAAATCGCGCTCGAACTCGCGTGGAAAGACACCGACGCCGTCTACATCTCCTTCGACGTCGACAGCCTCGATTGCGGTTTCGTGCCCGGCACGGGCTGGCCTGAGCCGGGCGGCTTCCTGCCGCGCGAGGCGCTCAAGCTGCTTGGGCTGGTGACGGCTCCAGGCATCTGCGGACTGGAAGTGGTCGAGGTTTCGCCGCCCTACGACACGTCGGACATCACGGCGCTATTCGGCGTGCGTGTCGTCGTCGAGGCGCTCGGCTCGATGGTCGCCCACGGCAATCTCGGCAAGCATAAATCCATCATCGACAAACCGGTGAGTTTCTGACCATGCACGACGACCATCACCACCACAGTCACGATCACGGCGATGGCCATCATCATCACGGGCCGAACGGTCATGACCATCCGCACGCCCTCGGCCACAACGGGCCCGCAGGCAAGCCGCTGCAATGGCAGACGCCGCATCTGCCGGACCAGACTCACGAGCCGTCGGTTGATCCAGCGGCGGTCGACCTCGATCTTGTTGAAACCGCCTTCCTCGAAGGCTTTGCGCGGGCGCCGGACCCGTCCAGCTTTCTGCGTCTGGCCGGAATACCCTTTGTCGGCGAGAGGGCGGACGGCGTGCGGCTTCATCTGCTTCGGGTCGAAACCGAGGATCTGGTCGACGTCGGCGCGGTCATGCCGCTCGTCGGCGGCGCCGGCGTCGCCTATCACCCGTTGCCGGCGCGCCTGACATCGCACCGTCGCCGCCTCGCCTTCATCTATCACGACGGCAGTGAGCAAAAGCCGCTCGGCTTCGCCGCGGCGCGCGCCCTTGCAGACCGTTCCGCCGCTTCGCAATTCACCGTTCCCGGGCACTGAAACCAAAAAGCCCGTCATTCTCATCGAACAGGTATAACCATGAAGACATTAGCAAGACTTGGCATCCTTTCAGCTCTCGCCGCCCTCACGCCGTCGCTGGCGTTTGCCCATAGCGGCGGCGCTCACGTCAACGGCTTTTGCGCCGGCCTCGGACATCCGCTCTTCGGCATGGACCATCTGCTGGCCATGATCGCGGTCGGCATGATTGGCACCCGCGCCGGCGGCCGCAGTATTGTGATTGTGCCGCTGTTCTTTGTCTCGGCGATGGTCGCCGGAGCCTTGCTCGGCATGGCCGGCGTCGGCCTGCCTTCGCTTGAAACCGGCATCGCGCTGTCGCTGGTGGTCTTTGGCGCCATGGTCGGCCTCGCCAGGCCGCTGCCGCTGACCGCTGCCGCGGCGCTGACGGCCCTGTTCGCCCTTTTCCACGGCAATGCCCACGGCCTTGAGATTCCCGAGAGCGCCAGCGGCATCGCCTACGCCGCGGGCTTCGTGCTCGGCACATCGATGCTGCATGCGATCGGGGTCTTGTCCGTCCTCAAGCTCGCCCGTTGGCCGACGACGGTCCGCACCGCGGGCGTCGCTACCTCGCTGGTTGGAATGGCCATGGCGGCCCAAGCCTTCTGAGTGAGGCGATCAACGGAGGCATTCGGCAAACAGAACTGGAATGCAGATGAGTCAAAAATGGTCGATGAGGCTGCGGCGCATTCGCGACATGCTGTACCAGATCCTGAAAATCCGGGCCGGGCGGCTTTGAGGGGCGCGGTTTTCGCCTCCCTCCGGTCGGCATGACCTTCAGAACTCGAGTGCCTGCCTGAGCGCCGGACCACTCCTGACGCGCAGATCGAGGTCGGCCTCGATATGGTCGATGTGGTGCAGCATCAGTGCGCTGGCGCGTTCGGAATTGCCATTTTCCAGCGCCTCGAGGATGTTCATGTGCTCGCTATGACCGCAGCTCGACACGCCCGAGCGGCCATAGAGCGCGATCACCAGCGATGACCGCGCCACCAGTTCTTCCATGAAGCGCTGGAGGATAGCGTTTCCGGCAACCGAAGCCAGCAGCAGGTGAAAATCGCCCGAAGCTTTGATTTCCGAGCGTCTTGCGCTCGGTCCACGTTCGGCAATGAAGCGGCCTTCTTCCTCGAGCTGAGCCTTGAAGGCAACGACATGCGCCGGCGTCATCCGCCCAGCCGCGGCGATTGCGATGCCTGGCTCGATCAGCCGGCGCGAAGCAAAGACCTGGCGCGCTTCTTCGGGCGACGGATTGGCGACGAAGGCGCCGCGGTTGCGCTCGGTCCGCACCAATCCTTCGAAGGAGAGCATCTGCAGCGCCGCGCGCGCCACGGTGCGGCTGACATCGAACAGAGTGCCGACCTCGCCTTCGGACAGCTTGGTTCCGGGCGCCAGCCGACGATCGACGATCGCGTCGCGCAACTGGTCGCGGATCGCCTGGGCGCGATCCTCGTTGGCACTGTCGACAGCAGGGAAAGTCTGGTCGGCTATATTCATGATGGTAGTCCCTGCACCTTTCTACCCTGAATCGGGTCGGTTGCAGAGGGCCAAAGTGAATACGATGCCAGAAAAGATTGCATACGATTTTTGCGAGGATCGCCTTCTATCGCCTATAATTTGTGCATAGCACAAGCGTGCCGTTTCGGCGGGCGGCCGGATGCAGTCCCGATTTACCCAAGAAATCAGTCGTTTGAGGCCGATGCAGGGCAATTGGCATGCATGATGCTTTGCTTAAATTGATTAGAGAGGAAGCCGGATGTCTAAAGCCGCCGAAATCGACATCGTGTCCGTTTCGAAGATCTATGGCGCTACGACTGCCGTCGAAGACATCAGCCTGAAAATCCCCGCGGGAACCTATTGCTGCCTGCTCGGGCCGTCCGGCTGCGGCAAGACGTCGACGCTGCGCATGATTGCCGGGCACGAAAGCATATCGAGCGGCGACGTGCGTCTCGGCAATATTGTAGTCACCGATCTGCCGCCGGCCAGGCGCGGCACCGCCATGATGTTCCAGTCCTATGCGCTGTTTCCGCATCTCGACCTGATCGACAATGTTGCGTTCAGCCTCAAGATGAAGGGTGTCGGCAAGGGGGAGCGCCGCGCCAAGGCGCTCGTCATGCTGAAGCTGATGCAGATGGAAGCCTATGCCGGCCGCCGCCCGGCGCAGCTTTCGGGCGGACAGCAGCAGCGCGTCGCGCTGGCCCGCGCGCTGATCACCGACCCCGAGGCGCTGCTGCTCGACGAGCCGCTCTCGGCGCTCGATCCGTTCCTGAAGATCCGCATGCGGGCCGAACTGAAGAAGCTGCAGACGTCGCTCGGCATCACCTTCGTCCACGTCACCCACAGCCAGGAGGAGGCCATGGCGCTCGCCGACCTGATCGTGGTGATGAACGACGGCCGCATCGAGCAGGCGGCGCATCCGCGCGTCGTCTTCGAGCGGCCGGCCAGCGCGTTCGTCGCCCGTTTCATGGGCGATCACAACGTTGTCTCCGGCCGGGTGACCGGCAGCCGCGACGGCATGGTTGTTTTCGATGTGCCTGGCGGCGTCTCGCTTGCGGCCAGCGGGCAGGGCAGGGCGATCGGCGAGCCGATCGATATCGCCATTCGCACCGACCATGTGCGGATCGGCGACCCGCCGGCCACCGGGCTGGGCTTCACCGGCATCGTCTCCAACATCGAGTACCGCGGCTCGACCGTGAAGCTCTCGGTCAATGGCGCCGGCATCGAGGATTTTACGGTGATCGTCGACGACACCAGCTTCTTCGCCAAGCCGGTGGCCGTCGGCGACGCCGTGCCGATCGCCTGGGATGCCGAGGACGCGATCGTCCTTGGCCGCCTCGATTCCTGAACCAGAACAACCAATCAAAACAGGGGAACTAACATGACCAATACCACCGACAAGAAGACAGGAATTTCCCGCCGCTCGCTGCTCAAAACAGGTGCCGCCGCCGTCGGCTTTGCCGCCGGCTCCGGCGTCATATCAGGCTTCCCGACCATCTGGGCGCAGAACCCGATCACGCTGCGCCAGTTCGGCACCGGCGTGTCGAACCTCAACGCCATCGCCGACAAGTGCAAGGCCGACCTCGGCATTACACTGGAGATGACCGCGACCGATTCCGACGCCGCCGCCCAGCGCGCGGTGACCCAGCCGGACAGCTACGACATCGCCGACATCGAATACTGGATCGCCAAGAAAGTGTATCCGTCCGGCGTGATGCAGCCGATGGATGTCAAGAAGTTGAAATATTACGACAAGATCGTACCGCTTTTCATCACCGGCAAGCTGACGCCCGACAGCGTCATTGCGCAAGGAACCGCGCCGCACACCGTCGGTTTCGTCGAGGCGCAGGACGCCAAGACCTTCGCCAAGGAGCCGACCCAGTGGATGACGATGGTTCCGACCATCTACAATGCCGATACGCTGGGCATCCGCCCCGACCTTGTCGGTCGCGACATCACCACCTGGGCCGATATCATGGATCCGGCCTTCAAGGGCAAGGCCGCCATCCTCAACATCCCGTCGATCGGCATCATGGATGCGGCGATGATCATGGAAGCCATGGGCAACATCAAATATGCCGACAAGGGCAACATGACCAAGGAGGAGATCGACAAGACGATCGACTTCCTGATCAAGGCCAAGCAGGACGGCCAGTTCCGTGCGTTCTGGAAATCGTTCGACGAGAGCGTCAACCTGATGGCTTCAGGCGAAGTGGTCATCCAGTCGATGTGGTCGCCAGCAGTCGCGGCGGTGCGCTCCAAGGGCATCGCCTGCAAATACCAACCGCTCAAGGAAGGCTATCGCTCATGGGGCGGCGGCCTTGGCCTGGCGGCGCACCTCAAGGGCGCCCAACTCGATGCCGCCTACGAATACATCAACTGGTACCTGTCCGGCTGGGTCGGCGCCTATCTCAACCGCCAGGGCTATTACTCGGCCGCCATGGACACGGCCAAGCAGTTCATGTCCGAGGACGAATGGGGCTACTGGGTCGACGGCAAGCCGGCCAAGGGCGACATCATGGCGCCGGACGGCAAGGTCATGGAGAAGGCAGGCGCCGTGCGCGACGGCGGCTCCTTCGTCGAGCGCATGGGCAAGGTCGCCTGCTGGAACTCGGTCATGGACGAGGACCGCTACATGGTGAGGCGCTGGAACGAATTCATCGCTGCTTGATGCAAGGCAGCAATAGCTGAGATGTTGCATTCCTTCGCGCCCCCCTCTGTCCTGCCGGACATCTCCCCCTCAAGGGGGGAGATTGCGCCGTCATCTCTGCTTTCGCCAATTGCCAATGCTGCTAGGGGAGACCAATCGGCGGAGCTGCCAATCTCCCCCCTTGAGGGGGAGATGTCCGGCAGGACAGAGGGGGGCGCGAAGGATCACAGCTTGCCACATTATCGGCCCTCCGCGACACTTCAGAGCTGTTCCGGATGACCGTGGCTCTCGACCAGCCTCTAGCCGCCGCCAAACCCGCCAGGCGCGGCCGTTTCTCGATCGGCGCGATCGTCCCCTACCTCCAGGCGACACCGCTGGCGCTGATCCTCGGCGCATTCCTTTTGCTGCCGATCCTGATGATCGCCGTGGTCTCCTTCTGGGACTACGACTTCGCGGCGATGTACCCGGATTTCCTGACCACCAACTATTCCGACACGCTCGGCTCCTGGGTCACCTGGAAAACCTATCTGAACACGCTGAAATATGCCGCCATCGTCTGGGCGCTGACGCTGCTTATCGGCTTCTGGGTCGCCTATTTCCTCGCCTTCCATATCAGGACCACCGCCATGCAGATGGTGCTGTTCCTTGTCTGCACCGTGCCGTTCCTGACCTCCAACATCATCCGCATGATCTCGTGGATTCCGGTGCTTGGCCGCAATGGCCTGGTCAACACGACGCTGGTGCAGATCGGACTGATCCCGAAGCCGATCGAGTGGCTGCTCTATTCCGAATTCGCCGTGGTGCTGGCCATGGTGCATCTCTACACGCTGTTCATGGTGACGCCGATCTTCAACACGCTGATGCGCATCGACAAGTCGCTGATCGAGGCCGCGCGTGACGCCGGCGCGTCCGGCTGGCAGGTGTTGTGGAACGTCATCATCCCGCTTGCCAAGCCCGGCATGGCGATCGGCACCATCTTCGTCGTCACGCTGGTGATGGCCGATTTTTCGACGGTGCAGGTGATGTCCGGCGGGCAGAGCGCTTCCGTCGCGCTGATGATGAAGAACCAGATGTCGCTGCTACAATACCCCGCGGCCGCCGCCAACGCGGTCGTGCTGCTGGTGCTGGTGCTCTTGATGGTCGCGGGCATCCTGCGCATCGTCGATATCCGCAAGGAGCTGTGACGTGAGCCACGACAAGCGCACCCTCGAATTCTACGTGCTGGCGGCCTTCTTCGCCCTTTTCGTGCTGTTTCTCTACGGCGCGCTCTCGGCCATCCTGATCCTCTCCTTCCAGGGCGAGAATGGCGGGCTGACATTTCCGCTGAACGGCGTTTCGCTGCACTGGTTCGCCAATCTGTTCGAGCGCCAGGCGGTCGGCGATTTCGGCGGCAGTTTCAAACGCTCCTTCATCCTTGGCCTGATGGTGATGATCGTGACGGTCGGCGTGTCGCTGCTTGCCGGTCTGGCCTTCCGCCAAAAATTTCGCGGCGCCACCGCATTGTTCTATCTGGCGGTCGCCAGCCTGGTCGTGCCGTCGATCATCATCTCGCTCGGCATCGGCGTCGTCTTCCAGCAGGTCGGCTTCCGCCCCGCCTGGTACACGTCTGCCTTCGGCGCGCATCTGACCTGGACCTTGCCTTTCGGCGTGCTGATCATGTTCGCCGTCTTCAACCGGTTCTCGCCGGCCTATGAGGAGGCCGCGCGGGACTTGGGCGCGACGTCTTGGCAGACCTTCGCGCATGTCGTCCTGCCGATGATCGCGCCCAGCCTGATCGGCGTCGGCTTGTTCGGCTTCACACTATCCTATGACGAGTTCGCCCGCACGCTGATGACCTCGGGCACCTTCAACACGCTGCCGCTCGAAATCTACGGCATGACGACGAATGTGACGACGCCGGTGCTCTATGCGCTGGGCACCGTGACGACCGTATTTTCCTTCCTGGTGATCCTGCTGACGCTCGGTGCAATCGTCTATGTCGGCCGCCGCCGGGCGCGTATTTGAGAGCCGCAGTGCAAATCCTCGTTGTCAATCCGAACACCACCGCCAGCATGACCGAAACCATTGCAGCGGCGGCGCGGCTCGTGGCCGGCGCCGGCACGGACATCGTCGCGGTCACGTCGTCGATGGGGCCAGTATCGATCGAAGGCTATTATGACGAGGCGCTTGCCGTGCCGGGCCTGCTGGTCGAGATCGCCGCCGGCGAGCGGTCGGGCGCGCAGGCTGCGATCGTCGCCTGTTTCGACGACACCGGCCTCGATGCCGCGCGCGCCATGGCCAACATTCCGGTCATCGGCATCTGCGAGGCAGCGCTCAGCACGGCCTCGTTCATCGCCCAGCGCTTCAGCGTCGTCACCACGACCGAGCGCTCGCGCGTGCCGGTCGAAGGGCTGGTGCAACGCTATGGCATGGCGGGGCGGGCACGCGTGCGCGCTGCCGATATTCCGGTTCTTGCTCTCGAAGACCCGGCATCGGACGCGATCCTGAAGCTGCGCGGCGAGATCGCGCGCGCGCTCGAGGAGGATCGCGCCGAGGCCATCGTGCTCGGCTGCGCCGGCATGGCCGATCTCGCAGCCGAGCTGCAGCGGGAGTTCGGCGTTCCGGTCATCGACGGCGTCGGCGCCGCGGTCAAGCAGGCCGAGGCCCTGATTGCGCTTCGCCTGTCGACGTCCAAGCGTGGCGCCTATGCAAATCCGCTGGCAAAGCCCTATCTTGGTGCATTGAAATCCTTCGCCCCCGGTATAGTTGCCGCCGAGTGATCGCAATGCGCCGAACGATCAGAACGCTCGCACTTGAAGAAGTGGAAATCCTTGTCGACTGGGCGGCAGCGGAAGGCTGGAATCCCGGCCTTGGCGATGCCCTGGCGTTCCAGGCGGCGGATCCAGAGGGCTTCATCGGCGCCTTTGTCGATGGCGAGATGGTGGCCGGTATTTCGGCCGTGGCCTATGGCGACGATTTTGGCTTCATCGGTCTCTACATCTGTCGGCCGGACAGGCGTGGAGAAGGTCATGGCAAGGCGGTCTGGGATGCCGGCATGGCGCGGCTCGGCGACCGTACGATCGGCCTCGATGGTGTCGTCGAACAGCAGGCCAACTACCGCAGCATGGGTTTTGCGCCGGTCTACCGGACAATCCGGTTCGTCGGAGCACCGAACGGTCCGAAAGCCACCGACAGTGACATTTGTGCCATAGGCCCGGAACTCATGCCCGATGTCCTGGACTACGACAGCCGGTTCTTTCCCGCTCCGAGGCGATCCTTCCTGGAACACTGGCTGCGCCCGCCGCACGTCGCGCTGGCGATCGTTAGGGATGGCGCCATCGAGGGATACGGCGTCGCGCGCCGATGCCGGGACGGTTGCAAGATCGGGCCGCTTGTTTCCAACAGCCTGGACGCGGCAAGCCGTCTCTTCGGAGCGCTCGCCGGCATCTCCGGACCCGGAAATGTCCATCTCGACGTGCCCGAGACCAGCGGGCAATTTGCAGCTCGGCTGACGTCCGCCGGCCTTCAACCGGGTTTCGAAACGGCTCGAATGTACAAGGGAAAAGCGCCGCAGCTCGCGCAGTCCGGCGTCTTTGCGATAACGACCTTGGAACTTGGTTGATTGAACCCAGGCCAACCCTAATACAGCGGTTTGGCCATGTGCCGGGGCGTTGGCCATTCGGTTGTGATCCCGGGCTGCACCGGCCGCTCGAGATAGGTAGACAGAACCACATAGCTTCGCGTCGAGGTCACGCCAGGCGTTTCGTAAAGCCGCGACAGCAGGCCTTCGAGCGCCCTTGTGTCCTCGGTGCGGACCTTGATCAGCATGCATGTGTCGCCGGCCACCGAATGAATCTCCTCGACTTCGGGGTGCTCGGAAATCGCCATCAGTTCGGGGGTCTTTCCCCAGCCCTTGGTGTCGATGTGCACGAAAGCGAGCAACGGCTTGCGTACCGCCTTGGGATCGATGATCGCCGCGGTGTTGCGAATGGCGCCGCTGCGCCGAAGCCGCTTCACCCGTTCATGCGCTGCCGGCGGCGACAGGCCGACACGATCACCGAGCTCGGCATAGCTGATCGTGGCGTCGTCGACCAGAACGCCTAATATCTTTCGGTCGGTTGCGTCGACATCGCGGGCAGCAGGCCTGTTCTGCAGAATGCCATCTGTTTCTTCATCCATGGTGAAATTCCTTATTGATACAGAATTTAATACGGCGATTATCGTCGTATGACGAACAGTGATCAAGTCGCAACATTGACGGCAAGGCCGCCTGTCCCGGCGCTCGCCTATCTGCTCACCGGATGCATTGCCGTGATCGGCTCGAACTCGCTGGTCCTCGGTCCGATAGCACCGGCGGTGGCGGCGTCGTTTACGACGAGCGTGCCGGCCGTCATGATCGCGTCCGCCGCGTTCGGCCTCGGGACATCCGCAAGCGCCTTGTTCCTGGCGCGCTATATCGATCGGCTTGGCGCTCGCCGCATGCTGCAAGGGGCGTTGCTGCTGCTGGCGATAGCGCTCCTCGCCAGCGCCGCCGCGCCGACGGTAACAGCGCTGGTTGCGGCCCAGCTTCTCGCCGGCATCGCCGCGGGCGTCGCCATGCCGGCAATCTACGCCAGCGCCGCTGCGATCGCGCCGCTTGGCCGCGAAAGCGGGACGATCGGCGTCGTGCTGACCGGATGGACCCTGAGCATGGTGGCCGGCGTCTCATTGTCGGCGGTGCTTGCCGATCTGCTGCATTGGCGCGCTGTTTTCGCGGCGGTCGCGGTCCTTGCTGCGCTTGCATTGGCCGGTCTTACGCTGACGGCGCTGAGCGACGTCAGGAAAAGCGGCCCGGCTCCGACGCCGCTTGGCGCTTTGGCCGTGCCCGGCATAGTGCCGCTTCTGGTCGCCTGCGGTGCCTTCATGACCGCCTTCTACGGCGTCTATGGCTATCTTGGCGATCACCTTCACAACGACTTGGGACGGCCGGTCAGCGCCAACGGGTTGGCCGCGCTCGCCTATGGCGTTGGCTTCGGGATGGCGGCACTTCTTGACGGCGTGATCGATCGCCTCGGCGCGCGACGAGTCATGCCGTTCGCCTATCTGCTCGTCGCGATCGTCTATGTCGCGCTTGCCGTGGCAAGCAGCAGTTTCCATCTGACCATAGCGATCGTGGCGGTCTGGGGCCTTGCCAATCATTTCGGCTTGAACGTCCTGGTGATGCGGCTTTCGGCGCTCGATCCGGCGCGGCGCGGCACGATCATGGGTTTGAACAGCGCGGTGACCTATCTCGCGGTGTTTGTCGGCACCACGGCCTTCGGACCGCTTTATTCCAGCTTCGGCTTTGCGGCATCGGCCATGGTTGCAGCCTTGCTCATGCTGGTTGCCGCTTCGGCGGCGGCGCGGCATTCGCCGCGGTAGCCGCGAACCATCGCAAGTCGCCGGTTCGAGCCACGCGGCGGCAGAGCTTGCGCCCCCCTCCTGCCCTTCGATAAATGCAAATGAAAGGCCACAGCGTCCGGAACGGCGCTGTATACCGCTATCCGGCTGTGAGCCGATCTGGACATGCGATGAACACGACGCTTGAAACCACCGCCGACCCTTCGCCGAAAGAACTCGCTTTTCTCGGGGAGCGACTCAGCGCGTTCAACGACAGCGACGTCGGTCCGGCAGAGAGAACGGCGCTCGCGGTGTTCGTACGCGATGAGCACGGCGCGGTTGTCGCCGGCATCTCGGGATATACCGCCTGGGGCTGGCTCTATGTGCAATGGCTCTGGGTTGATGAGCGACTGCGCGGCCAGCACATGGCCGGCAGGATGCTGGACGCAGCCGAACAGGAAGCCGTCGCGCGCGGCTGTCATGGCGCCTTGATCGACACCTTCAGTCCCCAGGCGGTCAAGGCCTATGAGCGTCAGGGATATCGGCCATTCGGCGCGCTTCCCGATTTTCCCGTCGGCCGCAGCCGCGTCTTCTTGCAGAAGAAATTGTCGACTTGATCAGCCGGCAAGGCGTCCGCCGCGCATCGGCTGTGGCACCCCGGTGGTGGTCGGGAAGCTGATCGGCAGGCCCCTGAGCACGCGAACTGCAAGGAAGGCAAAGCACTCAGCCTCCACAGCGTCACCTTTCCAGCCAAGGGCCTCCGCTGGCACGGCTTCGACGCCGGCGCGGCTGGCAAGCATGGCCATGATCGTCGGGTTGTGGCGGCCGCCACCGCTGACCACCAGCCGCTTCGGCCGATGCGGCAGAAGGTCGAGCGCCTTGCCGACGGCTGCGGCGATGAAGGCCGTCAGCAGCGCTGCACCATCCTTCGCATTCAACCCATCCGCCATGGCCGCGCCGAAATCGAACCGGTCCAGCGATTTTGGATAGGGCTTGGCCAGATAGGGATGCTGCAAGAGCTTGGCCAGCCGGGCTTCGTCCACGGTGCCGGCGCGGGCCAGAGCGCCGTCGCGATCCATTTCGCCAAGCCCTTTCGATTTGATGAAATCGTTCAACGGCGCATTGGCCGGTCCGGTGTCGAAAGCGACGACATTGTCCTTGCCGTCCCACCAGGTGATGTTGGCGACGCCGCCGAGATTGAGCACGGCCGTGTCGCCGCCGGCGTCGGCATCGCGCAGCAGCGCGGCATGATAGGCCGCGGACAGCGGCGCGCCTTGCCCGCCGGCGCGCATGTCGGCCGAGCGGAAATCATAGGCCACTTTGGTTTCCAGAATAGAATGCATCAACTCGCCATCGCCGAGCTGGCGGGTCTGGCCGAGCCGGCCGACTTGCGGGGCGCGATGCAGCACGGTCTGGCCATGGAAGCCGACGACGCCGATATCGGCCATCGTCAGCCCGTAGCTTTCGACCAGGTCCTTGACCGCTGCTGACTGGGCGCGCGTCAGCGCTTCTTCGGCTTCGCGAAAGATTGCCGGCTCCGGCCCGGCAAAATTCCACGCCCTGGCCTGATCCAGCGTATCCTCCAGCAGCGTCCGGATTGATCTGGGGTAGGGCGCCAGCGTGTAGGTGCCGAAATCCGCGATCCGCTCGCCGTCGGTCTTGATCAGCGCAACATCGATATTGCCGTCCAGCACGGTGCCGGTCATCAGGCCGACGGCCCAGATTGGTTCCCCACTTTTCGCAATCATCACTTGTTAGGCTCCGTTGACGAGATCGCCGACCGATTGGCGAATCTCGATAATCCCGCTGTTGACGTGTCGGATGGATCCGGTTGGTGAGCAAGGTCCATGCCTTGCCTTTGTCGAAGTCGATCCGTCCTGTATACCAGTATCCCGGTATCCAGGCGGCTTCACAGCGTCTTTTCGCCTATCGCCTTTCGCAGAAACCCGCCCGCATTGTCGAGCGCCTTCCGCGCCTCTTCGATGCCCATCCCGGTGATTGTCACCAGTATCGCCAGCTTGACGTCTTTGCCGGTCTGGTCGAGCGCCCGTCGTGCCTGCTGCGCTGTGCAGCCGGTGGTCTGCATCACGATCCCAACCGCCCTGGCGACGAGCTTTTTGTTGCTGGGATTAAGGTCCACCATCAGGTTCTGATAGCTCTTGCCGATCCGGATCATGCTGGCTGTCGTCAGCATGTTGAGAACCAGCTTTTGCGCGGTCCCCGACTTCAACCGGGTCGAGCCGGCGAGAACCTCGGGGCCAACAAGCGGAGAGATGGCAATGTCGGCAATGCCGGCAATGACTGACCTGGGATTGCAGCAAAGCGCCACGGTCGTTGCTCCCACCTGCCTTGCATAGGTCAAGCCGCCAATGACGTAGGGTGTGCGGCCACTGACCGCGATGCCGACCACCACATCGTCGGCGGTCAACTTGATGTCCTGCAGTGCCTTCATGCCTTGTTGCGGATCATCCTCGGCGCCTTCCACGGCCCGCACCAGCGCATTCGGGCCGCCCGCGATCAGGCCGAGCACCATGTCCTCGGGCACGCCAAATGTTGGCGGACACTCCGAGGCGTCGAGAACTCCCAACCGGCCGCTCGTGCCGGCGCCCATATAGACAAGCCGCGCGCCTTTTTGAAACGCACTAACGATCCGGTCTACCGCGGCAGCAATTTCCGGAATGACCTTCTCGACGGCGGCCGGAATGCCGCTGTCCTCGTCATTGATCATGCGCAGGATCTCGATGGTCGGCAGCAGGTCGATATCCATCGTCCTCGGGTTCCGATCCTCGGAAACCAACCGCTCCAGCTCCGACATCAACTCCTGTTCATTCATCCGCTTACTTTCAAACTTCTTGCCATCGGCAATAAGTAATGTGATGCGGCGCCAAGCGTTGACCAGTACCAGCGGCTGGCGTTGGCGGACCCTGTTGGTCCAAACAAATGTTGACAACATCATCTGTTGTTGATCAAAGTTCAGCCATGAATTGCGCGGGCCGGGGTGAGGCGATGGACGACCTTGGAGCACAGGAACAGGCAGTGCTGGATCTCATCGCGGCGAACCCTTTCGCCGGCCAGCAGGATATAGCGACCGCGCTCGGCATTGCCCGCTCGACCGTCGCGGCCCACATCGTGCAGCTGGTCAACAAGGGCTACATTCTTGGTCGCGGCTATGTGTTGCCGGCCTCCAAGCGCATGATCTGCATCGGCGGCGCCGTCCTGGACCGCAAGTACCACGCCAAGAAGGATCTGATCTTCGGGACGTCGAACCCGGTCGACGGCTATCGCAGCTTCGGCGGCGTCGCCCGCAACGTCGCCGAGAACCTTGTCCGCCTCGGCGTCGACGTAAGCCTCGTTTCGATTGTCGGCGACGACGAGACCGGCCGCTCGCTGGTGCGCCATCTGCGCGACCTCGGCGCCGACGTCAGCCAGGTGATCACCACAACGGAGCGGCCAACGGCGGAATATGCAGCGATCCTCGACCTCAATAATGATCTCGTGCTCGGCATCGCCGACATGGAGATATTCGATCTGTTTTCGCCCTCCTATCTCGACCGCTTCTGGCCGCATCTGGCTTCGGCGACTTGGGTGTTCATCGATTGCAACCTGCCGGCTGCGACGATCAAGTCGCTGATGTCACGCAAGCAGGGCGCGCGCTTCAAGCTCGCCGTCGACACGGTCTCGTCGCCGAAATCGGCACGGCTGCCGAAGGACCTGTCCGGCATCGACCTTTTGTTCACCAATCGCGACGAGGCCAACACGATGCTTGGCATCACCGATGCCGACAAGCGGCTTAAGCCGAAGGAGGCTGCTGCGGCGCTGCGCGCGGCCGGCGCCAGCGAGGTGATCGTGACCATGGGCGCTCATGGATTTGCGGTGGCTACCGAGAGCGGCGTGGCGACGATGCGTTCCGTCCCGGCCCGCGCCGTCGACATCACCGGTGCCGGCGACGCGATGATTGCCGGCACCATGTACAAGGTGCTTTCGGGAGATCCCGTTCCTCACGCTGCGCGCACCGGCGCGCTGCTCGCCACGCTGACCACCGAGAGCGAATCCAGCGTTCATCCCGATCTGTCGCCGCGCTTCCTCACCGCCGGCATGTACCGCATTCCCGCCTGAACGCGAGCCGAACCCTGAAAGCGAAATGACGATGAAACCTTCCCTTCTCCACCTGAACGACGAAGTCGCGGCAGCACTTCGTGAAGGCCGCGCGGTGGTGGCGCTGGAATCGACGATCATCACCCATGGCATGCCCTATCCGGCCAATCTGGAGACTGCGCGCGGCGTCGAAACCGTGGTGCGCGAGAACGGTGCGGTGCCCGCCACGATCGCGGTGGTCGCCGGCAAGATCAAAGTCGGGCTCGGTGACCGGGAGCTGGAGCAGCTGGCAGCGGCACAAGACGTGGTCAAGGCATCCGGGCGCGACCTCGCCGCCATCATGGTGGGCGGCGGGTCGGCCGGAACCACGGTTTCGGCGACGATGCGGATCGCCGCACTCGCCGGGATCGGCATTTTCGCGACGGGCGGCGTCGGCGGTGTGCATCGTGGCGCCGAGGCCACTTTCGATATCTCGGCCGACCTGACCGAACTCGGCCAGACCGGCACGACCGTCGTCTGCGCCGGCGTGAAATCGATCCTCGATATTGCAAAAACGCTGGAATATCTGGAGACCCAGCGCGTGCCGGTGATTGCCTATCAGAGCGACGATTTTCCGGCCTTCTATACGCGCTCCAGCGGACTGAAAGCCGATCACCGCCTCGATACGCCCGAGGACATTGCGCAGGCCATGCTGCTGCACGAGCAGATCGGCTCGGGCACCGGCATCCTCGTCGCCAATCCAATTCCGGAAGTGGATGCGCTCGATCCGGCCTTCATCGACGGCACGATCACGGCAGCGGTGGCAGAGGCCGAGAAACGCGGCATCGGGCGCAAGGAACTGACGCCGTTCCTGCTCGCCCGCGTCAACGAGCTTTCGCAGGGTCGCAGCCTGAAGGCCAATATCGCGCTGGTCCGCAACAACGCCGCGCTCGCTGCCCGCATTGCCGTGGCGCATGCGGGATTGAAGCCCGTGGGCAGATAGACTCAAGCACCCGGCCAGCGCTACCGGCCTTCGATCTCCAGCCTCATTGGGGCGGCACGTCACGTATGCTAGCCGCCGGCGCGAGGTCGAAGACCCGCCCGGCATTGAGAATATTGTTCGGATCGAAAGCCGCCTTCAAGCGCCGCATGGCCGCGATCTCGGCATCGCTGCGCACGAGGTGCAACCATTCCTTCTTGTCGAGGCCGATGCCATGCTCGGCCGAGACGCCGCCGCCAGCCGCAGCGACGCCCCGATAGACGATGTCGTATGCGGCCGCCGGATCCACGGTGCGCACCTGATAGTGCAGATTGCTATCGCCGAGATGGCCGAAGACGTAGATGTCGGCATTGCGGTCAACGGCCTGGACCGCAGCTTCCGCTTCCCGCAGGAAAGTGCCCATCCTCGCCAGCGGGATGCTGATATCGACGCCGACCAGGCCTTTTATCGAAAACAGGAAACGATTGGCGTCCTCTCGCACCGCCCACAGCGCGCGGAATTCGCGCGGCGACTGCGAGACCACCACGTCGTCGATCACACCGTCCTCGACCGCCTGCATCAGCACAGCGGCAAAACGTTCACCGTCGCGGTCGGGCTCGCTGCCCTGTATCTCGGCGAGCACATAGACGGGCGAGCCGACGGGCAGCGGCGCAGGCGCATCCATGCCGGCGACCATGGCGCCATAGAGCGGCGCGAAATTCACCTCGTAGGCCGAGAGCAACGGTCCGAGCTTTTGCCTGAGCAGCCCGAGCAGCGCGATCGCCGCATCGAGCGACGCAAGCGCACAGAAGGCGTTGATCTCGGTGGCCGGCTTCGGGTGCAGGCGCAGGCAGGCGCGCGTGACGACGCCGAGCGTACCTTCGCTGCCGACGAAGAGCTGGTTGAGATCATAGCCGGAATTGTCCTTGGGCAAGCCCTTGAGCGACGTCAGGATGCTTCCGTCGGCAAGCACTGCCTCCAGGCCGAGCACCTGTGCGCGGTACATGCCGTAGCGCAGCACGCGGATACCGCCGGCATTGGTGGCGACATTGCCGCCGACCGTGGCCGTGCCGCGCGCGCCGATGTCGACGCCGAACAGCAAGCCGGCCGCATCGGCCGCGTCCTGCACCATCTGCAGCGGCGCGCCGGCCTCGGCGACGATCGTCACCGCCTCGCGGTCGGGGGTCTCGATCGCCGTCATGCGCTCCAGCGACAGCACCGCTTCGCCGGGCTGGATGCGAGCCGCACCGGCAAGCCCGGTTCGGCCACCCTGGACGACAAGCCTCTGCCCCACCTCGTTGCACAGGCGCAGTATGTCCGACACCTCGCCGGTCTTGCGCGGACGCAGCACGAACTCCGGCAGTGCGCCGGTCTTGCCGTCGGGATCTTCCCTGTAACGCGGTCCGGCCTCGTCGGCCGAAACGATCGCTGATCTGTCCAGCCGTTTTTCCAGCCGCGACAGGAGCTCGGCAACCTTCTGTGACATGGGGCTCACTCGTTCGCCCTAGGCGCTTCGGCCTCGGCGCGAACCAACTTGATGTCGGCTCCCGCCGCCCAGGCGCCGATATCTTCCCGGCGCAATTCCGCCGCCATCATGTCCGGAAACAAATCCGGCGTGCAGGCGAAGACCGGAATGCCAAGTGCGGCAACCGAACCTGCCATTGCCGGATCGTAGCCGGGCCGGCCTTGGTCGGTCAGTGCCAGAAGCACGACGACATTGACGCCGGATCGAACCAGCGCCGCCAGCCGCCGCAGCAACTCCTGGCCATTGCCGCCTTCGTAGAGGTCGGTGATCAGCACCAGATGCGACTTGGTTGGCCGCTCGATACGGTCGGCGCAATAGGCGACGGCCTGGTTGATATCGGTGCCGCCGCCAAGCTGCACGCCGAACAGCACTTCGACGGGATCGCTGAGTTCTTCGGTAAGGTCGACGATGGCCGTATCGAAACAGACGAGCTTGGTGCGCACGACCGGCAGCGAGGCCATCACCGCCGCGAAGATCGAGGCGTAGACGACCGAGCTTGCCATCGAGCCGGACTGGTCGACGCAGAGAACGACTTCGTCAAGATCGACCAGCCGGCGCTGCTTGCGCATGAAACCAACCAGCTTCTCCGGCACGATAGTTTTGTGCTCGGGCTGGTAGTGGCGAAGGTTCGCCGAGATGGTGCGCTGCCAGTCGATATCGCGCGCACGCGGACGGTTGGTGCGCTTCGATCGGTCGATCGCGCCGCGTATCGCCTCGGCGGTCTTCTGCTCCAGCTTCTGCATCAGCTTGGCGACGATGTCGGCGATGATCGTGCGGGCGATGTCCTTGGTCTTGGCCGGCATGACCGAGCGGAGCGAAATCAGGTCGGCGACCAGGTTGACGTCCGCCTCGATCGCCTTGAGGAACTCCGGCTCCATCAGCATCTGCTTCAGGTCCAGTCGTTCGAAAGCGTCCTTCTGGACAATCTGAACGACCTGCGCGGGAAAGAAGGAGCGAATGTCGCCCATCCATTGCGCAACGCGCGGTGCCGAGCGGCCAAGCCCGCCACGCCGCTTGCGCGGGTCACTGGCCGCCGCGCTGGCACCATCGCCGTAGAGAGCATCGAGTGCCGCCGAAAGTCGTTTGTCGTCGCTGGAAAGTGCCGCCGACGCCTCGTCATCGGCGCCGATCGCCAGGCGCCAGCGGCGCTCCCCTCCGGCATCTGCAGTGAGTGGGCCGGGCCCGTTCATTTCGCCCTCGTCATCCATTGCCGTTTCCTCCCATGAGCAATGGTCCAAGCCGTTCCAGGTGTCGGCGCCATGCCTCGCCGCCATCCGGCGTCGGCGTCAGGCCAGCCGGCAAGCGCGCGGCGCGGCCGAGAACCGCTTCGATCAGCCGCCGGCGCTCCATGCTGTCCAGATTGGAAAAGACGCGGCGCAGCAACGGCAGGTGCGCGATGAAAGCATCTTCGTCGAGAGATTTGAGCCAGGAATCGACCGCGCCGCGCAGACCTTCGTCATAGATCAGCCGTTGACCGGCTGTGCTGAAGAAGCCCTCGAAGAACCCTGCCGCCTCGGCGACCGGCGTGCCCGGCGACAGGCGTCGCCCGAGCAGCCCGGCTGCGGCTTCGGCGGACAGGCGGCCGGCCTCGTAGAGCGGGTGCGCGGCGCATCCGGCCAGCAGCGCCGTCGCCCGCGACCCCTCCAGCACGGCAGCCAGCCCGTTGCGCCATCCGTTCAGCACGTCTTCCCCGGGCTCGACCAGTCTGATCGCCTCATCGGCCTTGCGCATCGCGCTTGCCAATGTCGCGGCGGCCTGCTCATCCAGATCGCGTGCAGCGTAGGGAAGCGCGATCGCACCTTCGACGATCAGCCGCTCCATGAGGCCGGAAAGCCGGTTCGTCTCCGTTTTGCGGGCCTCGCCGTAGCGGATGATGTCGGCGAGCGGCGGCACCGAGGCCAGAATCTCCAGGCATTCGCTGCTGCGCGCCGCGCGCGCCTCCAGGGCCGCGAGACCGGCCGTCGCTGCTTCCGACAGGCCTGCCGTGATGGCACCCTGGACCAGTGCCGCAAGCGTATCGAGGGTCGCCGCCGCTTCGATCATCTGGATCAGGCGGCCGTTGGCAGCCTTTTCGATGGTCGGCCCGTAGATCAGGTTCTCCACCAGGCGAACGGCATATTCCGGCTCCCAGGCCAAGGTCCATCGCTCGCGGAAGGTGCCACGGCTGCGACCGGCGTCCGTCAACTTGCCCCAATGCACACCAAGCACGTTCAGCCGATGCAGCAATGTCGAACGAAACAGCCCGCTGTCGCTTCGCAGGTCGACGGATAGTTCCCGCTCCAGCGCTTCAGGTTTCAGCCGCGCCGCCTTCTGGTTGCGCTGCAGATCCTCGATCAACGGCGCCAACGGCGTGTCGGGTGGAATTTCGCCGACGTCCGCACCTAGAAGCAGCTCGGCCTCGACCAGGGCCCACAGCAACGCTTCGCCATTGAACAGAGCCGCAATTGCGGCGTCGCGCAATTCCTCAAACCCGGGTTTCGGCCGCTCGCGAATTGCGGCGAGCGTCCGGGCGAGCCGCTCGGCCTCGATCAGCGAAGCGGTCGAGACCAGGTGACCCTTCACCCGCAGCACCGCTGCAATCATTGCAAGCCACAAGGTTGCTGCATCGCGCCGGCCGCGCGTGCGCCAGAGATGCTTGCACCAGCCGGGTGCGACGACGCCCGCGCCATAGCCGTAGCCCAGCGCCAGACGCGGTCCCGTCCACGGCGCCCATGTCATCGTGCTCTTGCGCCTTGCAATCCCCTTAAGCAGGGCTCGATCGTTTTTCTGCGTGTGTGTCGCCTGCAGTGCCGGCACATGCCACGCCCCGCAGACGACGGCGATAGTTCCGTCGAATTCTTTGCGCGCCGCAGCGATTTCGAGCCGCATATGCGCTTCGCGCTGGGCCTCGAACTGCGCGATCGAGGCTTCACCATCCCTCAGCGTCATCATCGCGTCGGAGATGGCGGCGAATATCGGGCCTGGTTCCGGATTCTGCTCGATGATGTCCGACCACCAGCTTTCGCCATCCTCATAGCCGGCGGCGCGGGCCAGCGTGCCTATCGGATCACGCCGATGCGGATCCACATCATCACGCTCGCTTGATTCCTTCGCTTCGCCGGCATCGACTTTTTCCGCGCCGTCGACCGCCGCTTCCGAGAAGCGCGCCGACGACGGCAGGTCGATGAAGCGCAACGCCGCCTTGTTGTCCACGGCCCAAAGGACCGCCTGATATTCCGGCGAGAACTCGGCGAATGGCCAGAAGCTTGTCGAAGCCGGTTCCTCCTCCGGATAGCAAAGCAGTGCTACAGGCGGCTGCATCTCCGGGCGGGCCAGCAACGGCAGTAGCGCGGAGGCATCGATCGGCCCCTCGATCAGCACGGCGACCGGCTGCAAATCTTGCAATGCCTGCACAAGGCTGTCGGCGGAACCCGGCCCGTGATGGCGTATGCCGAAATAGGCGACGTCGCTGTGCCCCATGGCGCGTCAGATCGCTGCGTTCAAGGCCGCATAGTAGCCGGCATAGTCAGGCCGCTTCTTGAGCACTGTTTCCAGATATTCCTCAAGCACTGCCTTGTCCTGAACCGGGTCTTTCACGATCGCGCCGACAAGGCTGGCGGCGAGACCTTCGGCGCAGAGCTTGCCGCTGTCGAACCACGCCGCCTGGCTCAGCCCGCCAACCATCGTGGCGATCGCCTCGGCGGTCGACAGCGAGCCCGAGGGCGTCTTCAGCGTCACCTTGCCGTCGGCGGTCGCACCGGCCCGCAATTCACGGAAGATGGTCAATACCCGGGCTATCTCCTCGCCGACATTTTTCGGCACCGGCAGGTCGAGCCCGCCGGCCATCTCATCGACTCGCTTGGAGACGATCGCCACCTCTTCAGCCATGTCTTCCGGCAATGGCAGCACCACGACATTGAAGCGACGCTTGAGTGCCGAGGAGAGTTCATTCACACCTTTGTCCCGGTTGTTTGCCGTGGCGATGATGTTGAAGCCGCGCTGGGCATAGATTGATGTGTTCAATTCCGGGATCGGCATCATCTTTTCGGAAAGTACGGTGATCAGCGTGTCCTGCACATCCGAGCCCATGCGCGTCAGTTCCTCGAGTCGGCAGAGCTTGCCGGTCTGCATGGCGCGGTAGAGCGGCGTCGGCACCAATGCTTCCTGGCTCGGGCCCTTTGCCAGAAGTTGTGCATAGTTCCAGCCATAGCGGATCTGGTTCTCGTCGGTGCCGGCCGTGCACTGCACGATCAGCGTCGAGTCGCCCATGATGGCGGCGGCCAGATGTTCCGACACCCAGGATTTGGCCGTTCCGGGAACGCCGAGCAGCAACAATGCGCGGTCGGTGGCGAGCGTTGCCACCGCGGTCTCCATCAGTCGGCGGCGACCGACATATTTTGGCGTTACCGGCGTGCCGTCACCGGCCTTCCCGCCCAGCAGATACGTCAGCACAGCTTGTGGCGAGAGGCTCCAGCCGGCAGGCTTTTGCCTGTCGTCACCGCGCGCTAGCGCCTGCAATTCAGAGGCATAGGCCTGCTCGACCGGGAGACGGATGGCAGCGTTCATATGAATTCTCCGGATTGATCATGTGTCGGTTTTAGATTGATGTTCGGCCAGCGCCGCGTTGAGACGCAGGACACTGAGTGATGGGGCTGCGGGCGGCATGCCGGCTGCGACGACCTCGTCGATCAATTTTGCCGCTGTGGTCGCTGTGGCAAGGAAGCCGATCGTTTCCAGTATATCGTCGGCGCCCCGGCGCATGGCGTCGTCGTTTCCCGCTACGGCGGAACGCAGCGCCGCAAGAGCCGACCCATTCGAAAGATCGTCCCATTCCAGCCAGCCAGCATCAATGCCTTCCGCCAGATTGATCGCGTTGAGGTAATTCGTTTGCTTGAGGATCAGCCGGACGAGGGCTCGTTTTCTGCGACTGTCCAGGCGCGGCGTGAGGTGCAGTACGAACAGCGCTGGCTTGCCGCCATCGGCGACAAGTGCGTCCGTCATATGCGTCACCGCGGCGTCGCTCCCCGAAGCGGCGACCATTCGTGCGATCAGGATGTCAGCGTTGTTGTCGGCGCCGAATTGCCAGGCTCCTATGAACTCAGGTTCGGTAGCACTGAACCGCGCGGCCAGGTCGACCAGATTGCAGGTCTCGAACAATTCGGCGCGACGCTTTTCCTGCGCCGGCGATTTCAACTTCGCCGGCGTGTAGATGCTGCGGCGGCGGATGAAGCCGGATTTGCCTTCGCTGATGAAAGCGGCGAGTTCAGCTGCGGGATCATCCGGTCCGCCATCGTTTGAACGGCCGTGCTCCCCCAGCCTTGCCAGCAGCCGGCCAGCCAGTTCACGCACCTTGCCGGACCTGTCGGCGGAGAGGCTTTTAAGGAACGGCGCGTCCTCAGGATTCAGGCCGAAGCGCATGAGCTCAATGAGCGCAAGCCTGACCTCGGCGGGCTCGCCCGATGCCTTGGCCTCGACCAGTATTCGAGCCGAAGCCGGTTCACTGCGGCGCATGTCTGCCAGCGCGATGCGTCGCGCGGCAGGATAGAACTCATCCCAATTTTTCGCCGTCAGTTTCTCTTGCGGGGCATGTTTCTCCCCGTCCAGGCTTGCTTGCCAGTCGATCCAGGGAGCGTAGACGTCCGGACTGTTCTGATCCGACGCGACGGGCATCCAGTCCATCGGATGAAGCACAAAGCCGCGGCTGGCGACAAGCGTCACCACGCGCGTCTTGCGTCTCGCGTCGACGGCGTGTTTCAGAGCGGCTCTCAACAGCGGCCGCAATCGCTCCGGCAGCATAGGGGGCGCAAGCCTGGGCAGCGGCGGCCGGCGCTTGAGCGTCTTCGGCGCCGCAGGCCGCAGGGCGACATCAAGCGCCTGTGCTGCGATTGCCAGGAGCCGGCGCTCCTGCTCGTCGGCACTTGCACCGCCGGCGATTGTCTTCCAGGCTGTCGGAGCCAAATCGAAGGTGGCACCGCCGGTGATCCAGCAATCGCGCATTGTCGCCAGGCCTGTTTGCTCGCCCTCGTTCACGACAGGTCAAGCCTCCCGAATCCGCTTTGAGCCGCCAGAAGGTCAAGCCGGGCGCCATCCCAGAGCGCTGCCGTGGCCACAAGGTCGAGGCCGAGCAATGTTTGATTGACAGCGCCTGCGATCGGCAAGGCGATCCCTTGCGGATCATCCGCGGCCTGCCACCAGCCTGTGCCGCGGTCGTCGACCAGGATCGCACCAGGCGGCAGCATGAGAGGACAATCGGTAATCCAAGGCGCAGCATCCTGATAGGAAGCATGCGTGGCGAGTGGGTCCTTTGCGTCGCCAAAGCTGAAATCAGGCCATGCGCCGGACATCACTTCACCCATGCGTTCCGCCACCAGTGCACGCAGCGGTTTGCGGGCTGGATAGAAGACCAGCCGGGCATCGAAACGATCACCCGGAGCAAAAGCGTTGGACCGGCGTCCGGCAGAAGCCGGAAAATAATCGAGCAGCACGGCAAATTGCGGGGTAGTGCTCTTCAGATCGAGCAGCCAGGTCGAATGGCTGACGAGACCGTCACGGCGGCTCTCGATCTTCTCGCCCAGAACCTCCCAGAAGCTTTCGACCTGTCTTGCATCGGGACTGGCTAGAACCTGTTCGCGGGTTTCCGATGTCGATACGAGGCGCTTCAATTCGGGATCATCCGGCGCCGCCCGCCACGCCTTGGCCAGCAGCACAAGCTTGCCGAGCTCGCGGATCGCCGCATCCGGTTTTTCCTCGCCGCGCAGCGCCATCAGCCGCGATGGGATCTCGTCGATGCGACCGGCAAGCGCGGTCGCCTTCATGTCGACCAGCCGCGCGGCAATCCGGCGGCAACGGTCGCTGCTGCCGTCGACAAACCCGGAAAGACCAAGCCGCAACTGATCGGCGATCCATTGATCGAGTTCATCGAGCGCCGCCGACACTGCTTGTCGTGTGTCTTCCGCCCGCTTGCGCTGCGCTGCCTCGCGACGCTCCACCGCCGCAACGTCTTCGACGGCGGCGTTTTCGTCCGTCCGTGCGGCGTCATCGATGCTTTTGGCTGCCGCACCTTGTATCGACTGCGCTGGCGCTGGCGTCGTCTTCCTGCGCCTGCCAAGCCAGTCATTCACCCATTCCGGCGAGGATTCGGCCGCGGCAAAACTGGCTGGTGCGGTGGCGGCAATCCACATCAGGGCCAGCGTGTGCTTGCACGGGAATTTTCGCGACGGGCAGGTGCATTTGTAGCCGTGATCGCCCGTGTCGACCACCACCCGATATGGATTGGAGCCGGAGCCCTGGCATTCACCCCAGATGAGCGCCTGCTGCTCATTCTTTTCGAGCCGCGGCCAGTTCGATCGCTTGGTCAGCTTGGAGGCGGCGCTCAGCGACGCCTGATCGGGAGCAAGCGCCTCAATGGTCTTCAAATCGAATTCCAAGCCGCGCCCCTCGTGACTCGAACCAAACCCCTGTCGCCAGGATAGATAGCCGTTTGTGAAGAATTATTGTAGCTCTCGTGAAGCGAAGATTGATACGTCTCGGCCCCTATTCTCCTAATGTGCCCGAATCCGCCTGATCCGCAAGCGAGGTCCGCCGTCATTCGGCGGGCAGAGCATTTCCAGCAAAACGCTGCGTTTGGCGTCGGAAGCCCAGTTGTGCGCTCAGTGGACGGGGCAGGCCTTGGCGGCCCGTTCAGGTGGGGTCGCCTGAAGCAAAGAGGGGCGTCAGCCTCTGCTCTTCAGGAACTCGATCACCATTGCCGCCGTCCAGGTGAAACGGCCGCCGCCGAGCGGTTCGCCGCTGAGCGGGTCGTAATATTCGGCAAAGCCGCTATCGGCGATGAGGTCGAGGCTGGACTGGGTGATATGCCGGGCGACATCAGCATAGCCGGCAGCGCCAAGGCCGTCGGCGATCATGTAGTTGACCACCAGCCAGACCGGCCCGCGCCAATAGCGCTTGGCGTCGAAGCGCGGATCATCGAGGTCGTGCGACGGGACGATGTAGCCTGCCTTGCCGGCGATACGCTCGATGGTGGCGGCGATTGCAGCGATACGGGGTTTCGGGATGGCCGAGAAGACCGGCAGGATGCCTCCGACGGAGGCGCTGTCGACGAGCTTTCCGGCGACGCGGTCGAGGCAGAGATATTGGCCGTAGGTATCGCTCCACAGCCGCTCCATCGCCGAAAGCCCTTTTTGGGCGCGGCTGCGGTTAGCGTCGGCGATCTCCATTTCGCCAAGCGTCTCGGCGAGATCGGCAAGGTCGGCCGCTGAGCGGATCAGGATGGCGTTGAAGCCGGGATCGACGATCTGGAAGGGTGAGGCATCGTGCAGCTTTGCATTGTCCCAGCCAAGTGCGCGAAAATGCTGCAGCAGCCAGAGGTAGCGGTCATATTGCGCCTTGGTCGGCCGGTGCGCCGGGTCGGCATGCAAGGTGTCGCGGCGCGTATAGGGCTCGACGCCTTCGGTCGGCACGCGCTCGAAGGCATGGTCCCAGTCGATGGAATTGTCGCGGCCGGACTCCCATGGATGGATAATGGCGACCAGTCCTTCGTCTCTTGGATCGCGGTTTTCGTAGAACCAGCGATGCCAGGCGTCGATCTTCGGCAGCAGCGCGCGGGCGCGCTCGGCGGCCAGTTTCTTGTCCCTGGCCCGGTCGAACAGGCGGCGAACGGCAAAGCCCGCCACCGCCGGCTGGGTGATGCCGGAGGTGGCAGTCGGGCGATTGGTCCTCCAGACCTCCGGTCCGGGGAAATAGCTGTCGTTCAGGATATGGAAGACGATATGCGGCACCATGCCGTCCGGCCATTGATGGGCGAACAGCGTCTCGATCTCGGTCCAGGCGCGCGCCTCGTCATAGTGGGCAAGACCGAGCGCGGTCAGGCAGGAATCCCAGTTCCACTGGAACGGATAGAGGCCCTTGGTCGGGATGGTATAGTCGCCGTGGTCGTTTTCCCTGAGCACCTCGACGGCACGGGCGATGGTTTCGTTGACGGCAAGAGAGATCATTGAAGCGTTCGTACTTTCAGGATTGAAGGGCGTTGGCGCGATTGAAGGGCGTTGGCGGGATCAAAGGGCGTTGGTGGTTTCAGGATCGAACCAGCGGATGCGATCGGCTTTGGGCGCAAGTCGCAGGTGGTCGCCGACGGCGATCGCGGCATCCGATTCGAGGATGGCGCGAAACAGCCCACCCTCGACATCGCAGGTGACCAGCGTGTGCGGACCGAGCGGCTCGACGACGCGCACGGTGGCATGCAGCCCCTCGTCACCTGCGTCGACATCTTCGGGGCGAATGGCGAATTCAATTTTGTGCTTGTCCGATTTGGGGCCGGGCAGCGTCAGGCCGGCGACGGTCCAACTGCCGTTCGCAGTCTTCGTCGCGGGGATGAAATTCATCGGCGGATTGCCGATGAAGGAACCGACGAAGCGTGCGGCCGGATTGCGATAGACCTCGACCGGCGAGGCGGCCTGGACGATGTGGCCCTGATGCATGACGGCGATGCGGTCGGCGAGGCTCATCGCCTCGACCTGATCGTGAGTGACATAGATGGTGGTGGTCTTGGACGCGGCGAGCACACCCTTGAGTTCGGCGCGCATTTCGAGCCTGAGCAGCGCGTCGAGATTGGACAGCGGCTCATCCATCAGGATGACGTCGGGCTCCATGGCGAGCGCGCGGGCCACCGCCACACGCTGGCGCTGGCCGCCGGAAAGCTGGCCCGAATAGCGTTTCAGCAATTGTTCGATATGCATGAGCTCGGCGGTGCGGGTGACGCGGCGTTCTACCTCTTGCTGCGGCAATCTCTTCATGCGCAGGCCGAAAGCGATGTTTTCGAACACTGTCAAATGCGGAAAGACCGCATAATTCTGGAACACCATGGCGATGCCGCGGTCGCGCGGCGGCAGATGATCGACGCGACGGCCGCCGATCCAGACCTCGCCTTGGCTCGGCGTTTCCAATCCGGCGACGATCCTGAGCAATGTCGTCTTGCCGCAGCCCGAGGCGCCGAGCAGCACCATGAACTCCTGGTCGGTAATGGTGAGGTCTATCGAATGCAGCGCGGTGAAGCCGCCGAAGCGTTTGGCCACTTGTTTTATGGCGATCTCAGCCATCGGCTTTCTCCCTATCGCGCGTCATCGGTTGGCGATCCCCCACATGGCGAACAGGTATTTGCGGACGGCGAAAATGAAGATCAGCGCCGGGATGACCAGTGCCGCCCCACCGGCGAATTTGAGGTAGAGCGGCGACTCGCCGAGGCTCTGCAGCAGGAAGGCGGTCAGCGTCCGGTTCTCTATGGTGAGCACGGCGGCGGCAAACACCTCGTTCCAGGAGATGGTGAAGGCAAAGACCGCCGAGGCCGCGATGCCGGGCAGTGCCAGCGGCAGGATGACCTTGCGAAACGCCTGCAGACGGGTGCAGCCGAGCGTCCACGCCGCTTCCTCGAGCTCTATCGGAATGCCTGAGAACAGCGAAAAGGTTATCAGCACCGCGAAGGGTAGCGCCAGCGTGGTGTGGACCAGCGCCAGCCCGATGGCGGTGTCGTCGAGACCGGTGCGGATGAACATCACCGCAAGCGGCAGCGCCAGCAGCGGCAGTGGAAAGGCGCGGGTCATTAGCACCAGGAAGCGGAACGTGCCCTTGCCCGGAAAATCGAAGCGCGACAGCGCGTAGCCGGCGGGCGCGCCGAACCCGATCGAGAGGATCATCGTCAGCGTGGCTACCAGGACCGAGTTCCACAGCGCCCTGCCGACGCCGGCGAAATTGATGAAGAAAGACAGGCTGCCGAAATCGAAGGAAGGGAAAGAAGCGTTTCGGAAAGGCAGTAACCTCTTCCGGCGACGACAAGGCATTGACTATCAGGAGATAGATCGGCAGCAGCACCCAGACCGAAAGCAGGATGACGGTGGCGACCAGCAGCCAGTTGCCGGCCTGGCTGGTCGCGGGCGCGGCGATTGGCATCTCTGCGACGGCGCTCATATGCGCGCTTCCTTCGGCACCCGCAGCACCCGCAGGAAGAACAGCGTGAGCCCGACCGAGATGGCGAGGATGAGCAGGGCGAAGGCGGCGGCAACGTTGCGGTCCTGCAGCGAGAACTGCCAGTTGTAGGTCTCACCCATCAATACCGGCAAATTGGTGCCGCCGAGCGCCGCCACCACGGCGAAAACCTCGAAGGCGAGGATGACGCGCAGGATGATCGCCGTCTGCAGGCTGGGGCGCAGCAAGGGCAGCGTGATCTTGACGAAGCGCTTCCACGGGCTCGCGCCAAAGACCTCGGCCGCCTCGTGATACTCCCGGGGGATGAGCCCCATGCCAGCGACCAGGATGACCATCATGATCGCAGTCGCGCGCCAGATCTCGGCCAGTATCACTGCGACGAAGATGGTCAGCTTGCTCTGGTAGCCGAGGAACATGACGGGCCTGTCGACGAGGCCGAGGTTCGACAGCAGAGTGTTGAGGAAGCCGGACTGGTCGAAAATGGCGAGCCAGATCAGCCCGGCGGCGAGATCGGAGATGCCGAGCGGAATGGCGAAGATGTAGAGCGCCGCACCCCGCCCGGTTTCAAGCCTGGACACGACCGTAGCCATCAACAGCGCCATAACCAGTTGGATCGGCACGACGATGGCTGCGAGCAGGATGGTGTTCCAGAAGGCGACCGGGAATTTCCAGTTGCCGGTCATGGTTCGAAAATTGTCCAGCGTGAAGCCGCCGTCACGGGTGAAAGCCTCAAAGGCGACCAGCGCGAACGGGTAGAGGAAGAAGACGCAAAGGAACAGCGTCGCCGGCATCAGCAGCAGATAGGGCAGGGCCTTGCCGTGCATGGCATGTCCTTTGGCGTGGTGCGGCTGGCGCCCGGAACGCAACAGGTTCCGGACGCCCCTCGGGAGGATTCTAGTCGACCGGGCAGGCGCCTTCGGACGGCTTATCGGGTGCCCAGCACGGTGCCTTGGCTTGGTCGATGAGGGCCTTCAGCGCCGTCGCCTGTTCCTCGATCACGCCACGCACATCCTGGCCACCGAGCACGATACGCTCGAAACTGTCGACATAGACCTGGTTGAACTTGCCGCCGAGATCGCCGAGTCCCATCGGCAGCAATGCCGGCAGCGCATCCGGCGCACCGGTCATGGTGGCGATCACCGGGCCGAAGGCTTTCACCGAGGCCGGCATGTCGTCGGGCAGATTTACGTCGACCACGGGGAAGAAGTTGGTGGCCTTGAGCGTCGCGATCTGCGTTTCCGGCTTCAGCATGTAGGCAACCAGCGCCTTGGCCTTGTCCATGTCCGGCGAGGTCTTCGGAATGGCGACGCCGGCGACCACCGGCATGTAGCCGCGACCCGCCGGGCCGGCTGGCGCCGGGAAGGCGACGAACTCGTCGGGCCTCTGGTTGAACGCATCGGCAAGCCGCGCCACGTGGTCGAACGCCACCCACACTTCGCCGGTGAGCAGCGGCTCCTGCATGAAGGCATAATTGGTCGAATTCGGGTTGGTGTACTGCCACAATTCCTTGAACTTGTTCCACGCGGTCTCGGCCTCCGCCGAGCGGAACTTGGTCACCATCGAGCCGGTGTAGGACGGATAGAGAAAACCCTCGAAGAAACGGTGCTTCAGCCCCTTCGGTCCGGCCGGGAAGCCGAATTTCGGCGAGCCGGTCTTCTCGGCGATGTTCTTCGACCATTCGATCAGCTGGTCATAGGTGATTTTGTTGAGATCGGCGCCGGCCGGCAGATATTGCAGCGCCTGCTTGTTGGCCGCCATCAGGAAGGTGGCCTGCATCCACGGCAGATATTTCTGTTCGCTTGTGCCGAGCATGCCGAGCTTCTTGTAGGCCTCGTTGAGCTTGACGCCGCCGATATCGACGCCGGACAGATCGACAAGGTTCGCGCCGACCGTGGAGAAGTCGCCATGCAGGCCGCCGAGCACGCCGATGGTGCCGGAGCCGGCCTGCAGCTCGGCCTGGAGGCGGGTGAGCCAGGGCCCGTCCTCGGCGACTTGGTAGTCGACCTGGCCGTCAAACGACTTCAGCACTTCGCTGCGGATTTTCTGCGTCTCCTCCACAGGCCGCGCCTGCGTCGACCAGAACAGCACCTGGGCCTGCGCGCCGCCGATCGCGATCGACAGCGCGAGTGCGGCGCCGGCCAATGTCTTCAACACATTCATCGTGGTCTTCCTCCCTGGTTTATGCGCCGCCCCAGCGTCAGTTTTGTCCTGTGGGTGCCGGTCCTATGGGTGCCGGGCCATGGCTTGCCCGCGAAACCAATGTCGGCCGGATCAGCCGTGTCAGCGGCGCGGCGGACTTGTCGCCGATGACGGTCAACAGCATCTCGCCGATCTCGCGCGCGCATTGGCGGATCGAGGCATCGAATGTGGTGAGGCCGGGCGGCGCATAGGCCGAGGCGGCGATGTTGTCGAAGCCGATGACGGAAAGGTCGCGAGGGATGACCAGGCCGGCGCGGGCGGCCTCTTCCATGACGCTGAGCGCCAACTCGTCGAACAGCGCGACGATAGCCGTCGGCCGCTCGTCAGCATGCAGCAGCCGGTTGATGGCCTGGATGCGGGCGCCGCGATCGAAGCGCGGCGCCGTCGCTACATCGAGCCTGACCGACGGATCGCCTCGGCGCGCGATCGCTGCGGCGAGCCCGTCTTGCCGCAGATGGCGAAACGTCATCGGCTCGGCGATCGTCACCAGGCCGAAATGGCGGTGCCCGAGATCGTAGAGCATGTCGAAGGCTTCACCGAAGGCGTGCGCGCCATCGGTGTCTAGCCAGTTGTAGGCGAAGTCGGTGTCGAGCAGCCGGCCATGGGCGACGAATGGGAAATTGCGCTGGCGCAGATAGGCGAGCCGTTCGTCGACCTCGGCGATGCGGGTGACGACGACGCCATCGGCGCGTCCGGATTCGACAACATGGCGAAGCACGGAAAGTTCCGACTGGCCTTGCGCCGCGGCGGCGAGGATCAGGTCGGTGCCATGCGAAACCAGCCCTTCGCCAAGCCCGGTGACGAATTCGCCAAGGAAGGAATCGACCAGATTGGGGCCGCGGATCGGCAGCACCATGCCGACAAAGCCGCTGCGGCCTGAGACCAGCGTGCGGGCTGCCGTGTTGGGCACGTAACCGGCCTGGCGCGCGGCTTCAGTGACGCGCTCGCGCGTCTTCAAGGCGATCTGCTGATGGCCGGCAAGCGCCCGCGACACCGTGGTGATCGACAGGTCGAGCTGCGCGGCAAGTTCCTTGAGCGTGGTGACGCGGGCCGGCACCGATCCTCCCGAACAAAGTGTTTGAAGCGTTTGTAATGGGTTTCGGTCAGATTGCAAACGTTTTAAATCCCGGCCGAGCCAATGAGGTGTCGATGGCTTTACAACGGGCCGAACCCTGTTTTTGGCCCGCTTAGCGTGATTTGAACCACGTGGCGCTTGACTCCGACGACACCTTGTGAAAAATTTTGCATCAACTGATAAAAATATCTTAGGGCGGAAATGGTTGGTTTTGGAAACGGCCTCCTGCGCGACGATGAAACCAGTATGGCGACGCGCGCCGCCTGGCTTCATTATGCTGGCGGCCTGACCCAGTCGGAGGTCGCCAAGCGGCTTGGCCTGACCAGCCTCAAGGCGCATCGCCTCATCACCAAGGCCAATCAGGAAGGGCTGGTCAAAGTCTATATCGACGGCGAAGTGTCGGAGTGCGTCGCGCTTGAGGACGAATTGTCCAGCCGCTACGGTCTCAACTATTGCGAGGTCGTTCCTGACTTCGATGGCGAAGACCTGCCGCTCAAGGCGCTCGGCATCGCTGGCGCGCAGTTCCTCAAGCGTGAGATCGAACGCGGCGAGGACACGCTGATTGGCGTCGGTCATGGCCGCACGCTAGCCGCCTGCGTCGAATATCTGCCGCGCATATCTGCCGAAAAGACCCGCTTCGTCTCACTGCTTGGCGGCCTGACGCGCAAGTTCTCGGCCAATCCGCACGACGTCATTCACCGCCTGGCCGAACGGACCGGCGCGGAAGCCTATGTGATGCCGGTGCCGATGTTCGCCAACACGGTCGAGGATCGAACCGTGCTGCTCGGGCAGAAGGGCATCAGTGAGGTCTTCGATCTCGGCAAGGCCGCCGACCTGCTCATTGCCGGCATCGGCACCGCCGAGCGCGAGGCGTCGCTGGTCGCCACCGGCATGATCGAAAAGGGCGAAATGGAAGAGATCCGCCGAAAGGGCGGCGTCGGCGAACTGCTCGGCCATTTCTTCGACGATGCTGGAAAGGCGGTCGAGACGACGCTTTCCAACCGGGCGCTGGCGCTGGCGCGCGAAGACATCAGCAATCGCAGGATTGTCGCCGTTGCCGGCGGCAAGGTGAAGGTTCGTGCCATTAAATCGGTGTTGGAGGGCCGCTATCTCAAGGGCTTGGTCACCGATGAGCGGACGGCGCGATCACTCGTGGAGCAGACGCCGGTCGGGTAGCCGGCAGCCATTCGATTGAAACTACCCTGTGGAGGAGAAGACACATGCATGAGAAAGAAAAAGACCTGATCGATGCGTTCCTGCGCGGACAAGTTGATCGTCGTGGGCTGATCAAGGGTCTTGGCGCGATGGGCCTTGCCGCTGGCACGGCCGGCACGCTGCTCAATCTGGGGCAGACCCGTGCGCTGGCGGCGGACTTCGACTGGCAGGCGCACAAGGGCAAGACCATCAAGCTCTTGCTCAACAAGCATCCTTACGCGGATGCGATGATCGCCAACCTTGAAAACTTCAAAAAGTTGACCGGCATGGAAGTCGTCTACGACGTCTTCCCGGAGGATGTCTATTTCGACAAGGTCACCGCTGCGCTGTCGGCCAGCTCGCCTGAATACGATGCCTTCATGACCGGCGCCTACATGACCTGGACCTATGGCCCGGCCGGCTGGATCACCGACCTTAACGAGTGGATCAAGGATCCGACCAAGACCAACGTGAACTATGCCTGGGACGACTTCCTGCCCGGTGTCAGGAAGTCCTGCGCCTGGAACGGTCAGCCTGGCGGCGTGCTCGGTTCCGACGACGCCAAGCAGTGGTGCATTCCGTGGGGCTTCGAACAGAACAACATCACCTACAACAAGGGTATGTTCGACAAGGTCGGCGTCAGCGTTCCCGGCAATATGGACGAGATGGTCGCTACGGCGGCCAAGCTCACCAAGGATGTCGGTGGCGGCGTCTACGGCATCGGCGTGCGCGGCTCGCGCTCCTGGGCGACGATCCATCCCGGCTTCCTGTCGGCTTACGCCAATTTTGACCAGAAGGACCTGAATGTCTCGGCCGACGGCAAATTGTCGGCCGCGATGAACACCGCCGAATCCAAGGCATTCCACAAACAGTGGGTCCAGATGATCCAGGAGAGCGGCCCCAAGGACTGGTCGACCTACACCTGGTATCAGGTCGGCACCGATCTCGGCGCCGGCGCCTCGGCGATGATCTACGACGCCGACATCCTCGGCTACTTCATGAATGGCGGCGACAACAAGATGGCCGGCAAGCTCGCCTTTTCAGCCTTCAAGGCCAATCCCGCCGCCAAGGCGCCGACGCCCAACATCTGGATCTGGTCGCTGTCGATGTCCAATTTCTCGAAGGACAAGGACGCCACCTGGTACTTCATGCAATGGGCATCCGGGCCCGAGCATGCACTGTTCGGTGCGACCAAGATGGACTTCGTCAATCCGGTCCGTCAGTCGGTCTGGAACGACCAGATGTTCCGCGAGAGGCTGAACAAGAGCTATCCGGGCTATGTCGAGATGTTCGACATTTCGGCGCCCGGCGCCAGCATCAAGTTCACCCCGCAGCCGCTGTTCTTCGATCTCACCACCGAATGGGCGGCGACGCTGCAGAAGATGGTGGCCAAGGAAGTGCCGATCGACGAAGGCCTCGACATGCTGGCCACCAGCGTCGACGGCCAGCTCAAGGAAGCCGGGCTCGGCTGAGTCCTGGCGGCCGGCTGACCCGCTTCTGCGGGCCAGCCGGCCATTCCACTGCGAAGCGGCGCCTGGAGCATCAGACCCAAAAGTGGAGACCGGTTTTGGGAAAATCCGATGCTCAAACACTGGCGGTGCCGCCACTCGCCCAACCGGCCGCCTAGCTCCCTGGGCGGCCGGCAGGGCGAAGCAACAGAGATGACGGGTGAGCAACGATGACTGCGGCGACAATGCAAAGAAACAGGCCTTCCGGCTTCAGGATCAGCAAGAAAGTGCTGCCCTATGTCCTCAGCCTGCCGGCCTTGCTCGTCTGCATCGGCATCCTGATCCCGTTCTTCACATCGGTCGTCTATTCGTTCCAGCGCTACCGGCTGAGCCAGCCCTGGGCGCGGCAGTTCAACTGGGGCGACAACTATATCTCGTTTTTCACGGACCCGAGGTTCTGGAACACGCTGGAGATATCGCTGCTCTATGCCGGCATCACCGTGCTGCTCGAACTGCTTCTCGGTCTCGGCATCGCCATGCTGCTGCAGAAGCGCTCGACGCTAAACAACTTCATCTCGATCATGCTGTTGATGCCGCTGATGACGGCGCCGGCGCTTGCCGCGCTGATGTGGAAGCTGATGACCAATCCCGGCTTTGGCGTGCTGAGCTATCTCGCCAGCCTGATCGGACTGCAGGATTTCCGCTGGGCCTCGTCGCCGTCGACCGCGCTTTTCACGGTGGTCCTTGTTGATATCTGGGTCTACACGCCCTTCATCATGATCCTGCTGCTTGCCGGCCTGCGCAGCCTGCCGACGCAGCCCTTCGAGGCGGCAGCACTTGACGGCGTGCCGCGGAGTTTCGTGTTCTTCCGCATCACCTTGCCGATGCTGACACCCTACATCCTGACGGCGACTCTGTTCCGTCTGCTGGATTCCATCCAGCAGTTCGACATCATCTATGCCATGACCCAGGGCGGTCCGGGCGATACGCTGACTGTCTTCCAGGTCGAGGCCTACCTCAACTTCTTCCAGTCGACCAATGTCGGCCGCTCGGCGGCGCTGATGATCATCCTGTGGGCGATCACCTATTTCCTCTCGAACATCTTCATCAAGAACTGGCTGCGGCTGCGCGAACGCGCTCGCGGCCAGGCATAGGAGGCTGAGATGGAACACACCTCGCTTCTCGAACGCATCCTGCGCGGCATAGCGCTGACGCTGGTCGTGATCTTCTTCATGTTCCCCATCGTCTGGATCCTCATGATGTCCTTCCAGACCAACGAGACCATCCTGCGGATTCCGCCGCAGCTTGTCTTCAAGCCGACGCTGGCCAACTACACCGCACTGATCACCGGAAAGCTGACGACGGCAGCCGGCACGCTCGACATCGCCTTCATGCGCAACCTCTGGAATTCGGTGTTCCTGTCGGTCACCTCGGTCGCCGTCGCGCTGCTGCTCGGCGTTCCCGCCGCTTACGCCTTTGCCCGGCACAAGTTCCGCGGGTCGGAGGACATTGCCTTCACGCTGCTGTCGTTCCGGTTCGCGCCGGCGCTGCTGGTGCTGCTGCCGCTGACCCTCTATTTCCAGAAACTTGGACTGGCCAACACCTATATCGGGCTGATCTGGGTCTATCAGCTGATCTGCCTGCCGCTGATCCTGTGGATCGTGCGCGGCTATTTCGAGGACATCCCGGCCGATATCGAATATGCCTATCGCATTGCCGGCCATTCCTGGTTCGCCACCTTCCGCAAGATCGCGCTACCGCTCGCCGGCCCCGGCATTGCGGCGGCCGGCCTGCTCGCCTTCATCTTCGCCTGGAACAATTTCGTTTTCGCCCTCGTGCTCGCCTCGGCCGACAAGCAGCCGGTGACAGTCGGCGCGCTCGCCTTCATCACCTCCTCCGGCATCCAGTACGGCCAGATCTCGGCAGCGATCGTGCTGTCGATCACCCCGACGCTGGCGCTTGCGCTTTACGCGCAGCGCTATCTCGTCGAAGGCCTGTCGCTCGGCGCGGTGAAAGGATAGCTCCGATGGCCAGCCTTGAATTGCGAAATGTCGTCAAACGCTACAAGAGCCAGACTGTGCTCGACAATCTGTCGCTGAGCGTCGCCGATGGCGAAACCCTGGTCCTGTTCGGACCGTCCGGCGCCGGCAAGACGGTGCTGCTGCGGCTCATAGCCGGCGTCATCGACCCCGATGAAGGAAAGATACTTATCGGCGGCGAGGACATGACCGACCTTGACGCCGAGTTCCGCGGCGTCGGCATGGCGTTCCAGAATTTCGCGCTGTTTCCGCACATGACCGCCTTCGACAACATTGCGACACCGCTTCAGGCCAAGCGATCGTCGCAAAGTGCGATGAAGTCGGGCGTCGAGAGCGTTGCCAAGCTGCTGAAGATCGGCCACGTGCTCAGCCATAAGCCACGGGCGCTGTCCAACGGCCAGAAGCAGCGCACCGCACTCGCCCGCGCTCTGGTCGGCGCGCCGCCGGTGCTCCTGCTCGACGACCCCTTGCGCAACGTCGATGCCAAGCTGCGCTTCGAGATGCGGCTCGAACTGCCGAGGCTGCTGGCCGACCGTGGCGCGACCGTCGTCTACGTCACCCAGGACTACAAGGAGGCCATGGCGCTCGGCGACCGCATCGCGGTGATGTCGCAAGGTGTCATCAAGCAGCTCGGCACGCCCGAGCAGATCTATCGCGAGCCGGCCAACATCGAGATCGCGCGGCTGTTCGGCGATCCGACGATCAACCTGCTCGACGTCAAGCCGTCGCGCGATGCCAAGGGCATCTATGTCGGCCTGTCGAATGTTCAGGTCCATCTGACGGGCGCCTATGACGCGACGGTCGGCCGCGATTGCGTGATCGGCTTGCGGCCCGAAGCGCTGCGCTTCGTCGACGAAGGCACGCCCGTTGCCATACCGGTGACCGTCGAGGCGGAGACGCCGCTCAACGAAAAGATCGTCACACTGGTGCGCACCGTGCGCGGCCGCGAAATCCTCGTCTCCCGGCCGGCCGGAACACCGGGTCAAACCGAGGGCAGGGCCCACATTGCCGTCGACGGCAAAAGTGCGCTGCTGTTCGATCATGCCAGCGGCGATCGCATCGGCGCCAGCAACGTGGTCAATCTGCGCAGCGGAGAAGCGGCATGAGCCAGAGCGCACTCGCCATCTCAGGCGTCGACAAGTTCTACGGCCCGATCGACAGGGGCGTGCACGCCGTCCAGAACCTGACGATCGAAATTGACAAAGGCGAGATCGTCGCACTGCTCGGCTCGTCCGGCTGCGGCAAGACCTCGACATTGCGCATGATCGCCGGCTTCGAGGAGGTCTCGCGCGGCACCATCTCGGTCGCCGGCCGCAAGGTGCATGCGCTGCCGCCGGTCAAGCGCAATGTGGCGATGGCGTTCGAGGGCTATTCGCTCTATCCGCCGCTGACCGTGCGCGAGAACATGGCGTTTGCGCTGAAGGCGGCCAAGCTGCGGAAAAGTGACGTCGATGCGAAAGTTGCCAGCATCGCCAAGCTGCTCGAAATCGAGGACGTTCTTGAGCGCTATCCGAGTTCCATCTCCGGCGGCCAGCAGCAGCGCGCCAGCCTCGGCCGGGCGCTGATCCGCGAGGCCGACCTGCATCTGCTGGACGAACCGATGGGCCAGCTCGAACCGCAGCTTCGCGCCGTGCTGCGCGGCCGTATCAAGCACTTCATCAAGGAGCGCGGCCTGACCGCGATCCTGGTCACCCACGACCAGACCGAGGCCAACGCGCTTGCCGACCGGATCGCGGTGATGGAAGGCGGCGTGTTGCAGCAGTTCGACACGCCCGACATGCTCAAGCAGCGGCCGGCCAACCTGTTCACCGGCACCTTTGTCGGCGAGCCGCCGATGAATGTCTTCGAAGCCTATGTCGGCACGGCTGCCGACAAGATCAATCTGCGACTGCCCGACGGACTTTCGCTCGATTATGACAAGGACGCGTTCAGCGGCTCGGTTCGCGACGAATTGCTCAAACGGCAGCGGGTCGTCATCGGCATCAGGCCCTATGCTGTTCGCCGCTCGAAGGACGGCGTGCCGGCCACGGTTTCGGCCAACCAATGGCTCGGCGACCAGACGCATATCGCGGCGGATTTCGCCGGCGGTTCGCTGGTCCTGGTCGAGCACGACCGAACCCGCCTGGAGCTTGGCGCGCCGATCAATATCAGCATCGATCCGAAAAACCTGCACGTCTTCGATCAGTCCAGCGGCATGGCCATTTCGCACGGCATGGAGCTCGCCTGATGCGGGATGTGCTGATCGGCATCGACGCCGGCACGTCTGTCATCAAATCCGTCGCCTTCGACACGGCGGGCCGGCAGCTCGCGGCTGCGGCGGTGCCGAACCGGTATGAGACCTTGCCGGGCGGCGGTGCCGAGCAGGATCTGGCGCGCACCTGGGCCGATACCGCGACCACCCTGCGCGAACTTGCCGACAAGGTTCCGAACCTCGCCAGCCGCACCATCGCGATCGCCGTGACCGGACAGGGCGATGGCACCTGGCTGATCGACAAGGACGGTGAACCGGTCGCCAAAGGCTGGCTGTGGCTCGATGCGCGCGCTGCCGCGATCGTCGAGGAGATCCGTGCGCGGCCCGATGACCGGCTTCGTTTCGAAAAGACCGGCAGCGGGCTCGCCGCCTGTCAGCAGGGGCCGCAGCTTGCCTTCATGAAGCGCAGCGCGCCCGACAGGCTTGCCGGCGCCGCGACGGCATTCCATTGCAAGGACTGGCTCTATTTCAAGCTGACCGGCGAACGCGCCACCGATCCGTCGGAGGGCACCTTCACCTTCGGCGACTTCCGCACCCGTGACTATTGCGACGAGGTGCTTGAGGTGCTCGGCGTCACCGACCTCAGGCATCTGCTGCCGCCGATCGTCGACGGCACCAGGCATAGCGCGGGCTTGTCGGCGGCGGCTGCCGAAGCGACCGGGCTGCTTTCCGGTACGCCGGTGGTGCTGGCCTATGTCGACGTGGCCTGCACCGCGCTCGGCGCCGGCCTGCTCGACCGCGCGCGCAAGCCCGGCTGCTCCATCATCGGCTCCACCGGCATGCATATGCGGCTTGCGCAGACGCCGGACGAGGTGCTGCTCAACGAGGCGGCGACCGGCTACACGATGACGATGCCGGCGCCCGGCGTCTTTGCGCAAATGCAGTCGAACATGGCGGCTACGCTCAACATCGATTGGGTTCTGGGTCTGGCCTCCGGCATTCTCGCTTCGCAAGGCATTACGCGCACCAATGGCGAGATGATCGCGCTGGTCGATGAATGGATATCGTCATCGGAGCCCGCATCGCTGCTCTATCAGCCCTACGTGTCGGAGGCCGGCGAGCGGGGGCCGTTCGTCGATGCCAATGCCAGGGCCGGCTTCGTCGGCATTTCGTCGCGGCACGGTTATGCCGACATGGTCCGCGCCGTTTTCGAGGGACTGGCCTTCGCGTCGCGCGATTGCTATGCCGCCATGGGGCCGCTGCCGAGCGAAATCCGGCTGACCGGCGGTGCGGCCAGAAGTCCGGCTCTGCGCAAGATCCTGGGTGCTGTCGTCGGCGCCGCCATTCGCACCAGCGAACGCGAGGAAGCCGGTGCGGCGGGCGCCGCGATGATCGCTGCGGTCTGCGTCGGCCAATACAAGTCGATGGACGAATGCGTCGGCGAGTGGGTCACGCCGCTGCTGGGTGCGGCGGAGCCGAGCGACCCAAAACTTGCCGCGATCTATGAGCGGGCGGTTCCGTCCTACACTTTGGCGCATGAGGCGCTGCGGCCGGTCTGGCGATCGATGGCCGCATCCAGGGCAAACTGAGAAGTCGAGCATGCGCAGGAAGATTGCAATCATTGGCGACCGCTTCATGCTTCCCGAGGTGTTTCGCGAGAAAATCGAGAACGCCTGCGGCGACAATCTCGACATTCGCACCCTTGAGGCGGCCTGGCCCGACGAGCCGATGGAATTCGGCAATGCGGCGCTCGGCCTCGACAAGGTGAAGGAGTATTTTGGCGATCCGGACGAGGTGGTCGATTTCATTGGCGACGCCGAGATATTCGTCACCCAGCTTGCGCCGCTCTCCGAGACCATGATGCAGCGTCTGCCTACGCTGAAACTGGTTGCGGTCTCGCGCGGCGGCCCGATCAACATCGACATGGGCGCCGCCAGGGCCCACGGCATCACCGTCGTCAATGTGCCCGGCCGCAATGCAAGTGCTGTGGCCGAGTTCACCATCGGCGCCATCCTTGCCGAGACGCGGCTGATCCGGGTCGGGCACGAAGCCTTGCGCAAGGGGGAATGGCGCGGCGATCTCTACCGCGCCGACCGTACCGGCCGCGAGCTGAATGAAATGACCGTCGGCGTCATCGGCTACGGCAATATCGGCACCCGACTGGTCCGCCTTTTGCGCGCCTTCGGCTGCCGAATTTTAGTGTCCGACCCCTATGTGCAACTGAGCGCCGAAGACCGCATTGCCGGCGTTGAACTGGTCGCGCTCGACGATCTCCTGTCCCGCTCCGATGTGGTCACGCTTCATTCCCGAGTAACCGAAGAGACCCGCGGACTGATCGACAAGGACACCATCGCGCGGATGAAGCCGGGGGTGATCTTCGTCAACACCGCGCGCGGGCCGCTGGTCGACTACGACGCGCTTTACGATGCGCTGGTCTCAGGCCATATCGGCAGCGCGATGCTGGAGACGTTTGCGGTCGAGCCGGTGCCTTCCGACTGGCCGTTGCTGCAGCTTCCGAATGTCACGCTGACGCCGCATATCGCCGGCGCATCGGTGCGCACGGTGACTTATGCCGCCGAGCAGGCGGCCGAAGAGGTGCGCCGCTTCATCGCCGGGCTCCCACCGGTCAACCCATGCTGAAGATCGCGGCAGCCATGAAGCACAATCGAGGCACTGAGGACCCGGCGAGATGAATGGCGCCACTGAAATCGTCGACCTGTTCGTCATCGGCGGTGGCGTCAACGGCGCCGGCATCGCACGCGACGCGGCCGGCCGCGGCCTTTCCGTCATTCTGTGCGAGAAGGACGATCTGGCCGAAGGCACCAGTTCGCGATCGGGAAAGCTCGTCCATGGCGGCCTGCGCTATCTCGAATATTACGAGTTCCGGCTGGTGCGCGAGGCACTGATCGAGCGCGAAGTGCTGCTTGAATCGGCTCCGCACATCATCTGGCCAATGCGCTTCGTGCTGCCGCACAGCCCGGACGACCGGCCTGCCTGGCTGGTCCGGCTCGGCCTGTTCCTCTACGACCATCTCGGCGGCCGTAAGCGGCTGCCGGCCACCCGCACGCTTAACCTGCGCACCGCGCCCGAAGGCGCCCCGATCAAGGATGCGTTCAAGCGCGGTTTCGAATATTCCGATTGCTGGGTCGACGACGCCCGTCTCGTCATCATCAATGCGCTCGACGCTGCGGAACGGGGAGCCAAGATCTTCACCCGGACCGCCTGCACCGCCGCCCGCCGTGAAAACGACCTGTGGTCGGTCGAGATGCGCGACAGCCGAACCGGCGTCAGGACGACGGTTCGGGCACGGGCACTGATCAACGCCGCCGGCCCCTGGGTCAATGACATCATCAACCGCGTGGCCGGCCAGAACTCCAAGCGGAATGTGCGCCTGGTCAAGGGCAGTCACATCGTCGTGCCGAAATTCTGGGAAGGGCGGCAGGCCTATCTCGTCCAGAACCGCGACAAGCGCGTGATCTTCATCAATCCCTACCAGAACGATCTGGCGCTGATCGGCACTACCGACATTCCCTATGACGGGCGGCCGGAAGATGTGAAGGCTGATACCAGCGAGGTCGACTATCTGATCAGGATCGTCAATCGGTACTTCAAGCGCGAACTTGCCCATAGCGATGTCATCTACTCGTTTTCCGGCGTCCGGCCGCTCTATGACGACAACGCCGACAATCCGAGCGCGGTGACGCGCGACTATATTTTCGAGCTCGACGCGTCGGCCGGGCAGGCGCCGCTGCTCTCCGTCTTCGGCGGCAAGATCACCACCTTCCGCAAACTGGCCGAGCACGCGCTGGACCGGATCGCCCCGTTCTTTCCGAAAATGGGCAAGCCATGGACGTCGAAAGGCTATCTGCCGGGCGGCGATATCGCCAATGCTGACTTTGAGCAGTTTCTCGGCGATCTCGGCCGCGAATATCCCTGGATGCCGGCATCGCTGGTCAAGCATTATGGCCGGCTCTACGGCACCAGGACGCGCGTGCTGGTCGGTGCGGCCAAGTCGCTCGCCGATCTTGGGCGGTGCTTCGGCAAGGATTCTTTCGAACGCGAGGCCAATTATTTGTTCGAGCATGAATGGGCGCTGACCGCTGCCGATATTCTCGAACGGCGCACCAAGCACGGCCTGCATCTGTCCGCCGCAGAAAGAGCCGCCTTCGAGGACTGGTGCGCGAGCCGACTGGTGAAAGCAAGCTGATGGCCTTTACGCTTTCCCTCAACACCAATCCGCTGGTCAACCGTTTCGCCGAACCGGACGATCTGATCGACGCGATCGCCTATGACATCGGCATCAGGGACGTGCAGCTCACGCACGAATTCGTCAATCCCGGCTGGCCGGCGGCGACGATCTCGAAATTCGTCCGCCTGTTCCGCACCGCGCTCGACCGCACCGCTGTGCGCGTAACATCGGGGATGACCGGTCCCTACGGGCGGCTCAACCATTTTGGCCATCCGGACGCCGACGTGCGCCGCTACTACGTTGATTGGTTCAAGACCTTTGCCGACATTTCGGCCGAACTCGGCGCCAGCGGCATGGGCACCCAGTTCGCGATCTTCACGCATAGGGATTTCGACGATCCGGACCGTCGCGCGCGGCTCTTCGACATCGCGCTGGAATGCTGGCGCGAGGTCGCCGAGCACGCCAAGACGGCCGGATTGACCTATCTGTTTTGGGAGCCGATGTCGGTCGGCCGCGAATTCGGCCATACGATCGAGAGTTGCCGGGCACTGAACAACGAGATCGAAGCAGCCGGCATGGCCATTCCGTTGAAGATGATGGTCGATATTGACCATGGCGACGTGACCTCGAGCAACCCGGCCGACATCGATCCCTATGCCTGGGCCGAAGCCTTTCCCAGGGTATCGCCGATCATCCACATCAAACAGTCGTCGATGAACAAGGGCGGCCATTGGCCGTTCATCGCCGCCTACAACAAGGACGGCCGCATCACGCCGGAAAAGCTTCTGGAGACGGTTCGCCGCGGCGGCGGCGTCGACAACGAGATCTGCCTCGAACTGTCGTTTCGCGAACGCGAGCCGGTCGACCACCAGGTCGTCGCCATGATCCGCGAGTCGGTCGACTACTGGGCGCCGTTTATCGAGACCGGCAGGGCGGCGATTTTGCCGCGAACCGAGTAGAACCGGCGGGGCAATTGGACGAATCCCCCTCACCCGGATTGCCAACCGAATTGCGAAGGGCAATTCGGGGCAATCCGACCTCTCCCCGAGGGGAGAGGAGATCGCCGGCGTTGCCGCCAGCCTCTTCTCCCCAGCGGGGAGAAGGTGGCCGCGAAGCGGCCGGATGAGGGGGAGCCTCACTCAGCCGAATTTCGGGTCGAGACTGCCCGACTTGTAGCGCTTGGCCATTTCCGAGACCGGCAGCGGCTTGATCTTGGGGGCGTTGCCGGCGGTGCCGAACTGCTCGAAGCGCTCCTTGCACAGCTTCCTCATCGCGGCCATTGCCGGCGTCAGATACTTGCGCGGGTCGAACTCGCTCGGGTTTTCGGTCAGCACCTTGCGGATCGCGCCGGTCAGCGCCATGCGGTTATCGGTGTCGATGTTGATCTTGCGCACGCCGTGCTTGATGCCGCGCTGGATCTCCTCGACCGGCACGCCCCATGTCGGCTTCATCTGGCCGCCATATTTGTTGATGATCTCCTGCAGCTCTTCCGGCACCGAGGACGAGCCGTGCATGACGAGGTGCATGTTCGGCAGGCGGCGATGGATCTCCTCGATCACATTCATGGCCAGAACCGCGCCGTCCGGCTTGCGCGAAAACTTGTAGGCGCCGTGGCTGGTGCCCATGGCGACGGCCAGCGCGTCGACATGCGTGTCCTTGACGAACTGCACCGCCTGCTCCGGATCGGTCAGCAACTGGTCGTGGCTGACGGCGCCTTCGACGCCGTGGCCGTCTTCCTGTTCGCCGCCGCCCATCTCCAGGGAGCCGAGAACGCCGATCTCGCCTTCCACCGACACGCCGCCCCAATGCGCCATATCGACGACGCGCCGCGTGATACCGGAATTATGATCGTAATCGGCCGGCGTCTTGCCGTCTTCCTTCAGCGATCCGTCCATCATCACCGAGGTGAAGCCATACTGGATCGCGGTCACGCATGTGGCTTCGTTGTTGCCGTGGTCGAGATGCATGCAGACCGGGATATCGGGGTGGATTTCGACCAGCGCGTCGATCAGCTTGGCCAGCACGACGTCGTTGGCATAGGCGCGGGCGCCGCGGCTCGCCTGCAGGATAACAGGCGATTTGGTCTCCTCGGCGGCCTCCATGATGGCGAGGCCCTGTTCCATATTGTTCATGTTGAACGCAGGCACGCCATAGCCGTGTTCGGCGGCATGGTCGAGCAATTGTCTCAATGTGATGCGAGCCACCCAATAGTCTCCCGTATTTGATTTCAAGCCTATGGTTGCGAGCCGTTCGTTCGTCGTTCAGCCCACTGATGCTTCTGGCCGGATTTCCGGAGAACCGCAACCTTTGGCCAAGGCGCCGGGAGCAATTCTTGTTACAAGACAGCAATCGAAAGCGAATAATATCCCAAAGAAATGTAACATGATCACAAAAATTTAGATACCTATGCGATTTCCTCTGTTATAATGGCTTTCGCTCGCCGTTTCCGCCACCGCGGATTCGCAGCGGACTGGAATTCAGGAAACAGGCTGGGCAATGAAGAGCGACGGCCGGCGGCAAGGCATCATGGATTTTCTGATGGACACTGGCACGGCGAGTGTCGATGAGCTTGCCACGCGCTTCGGCGTGTCGAAGATGACCGTGCATCGCGATCTCGACGAGCTCGAGGAAAGCGGCTTCCTGCGCAAGGTGCGCGGCGGCGCCTCGATCCAGCCGAGCGGCCTTTTCGAGAGTGATTTCCGCTACCGTCAGAAGCAGGCCGCCGAGGAGAAGCAGCGCTTGGCGGTTGCCGCCGTGGCGATGATCGAACCGGGCCAGACGGTGATCATCGACGACGGCTCGACGGCGGGCGGCATTGCGCGCCACCTTGCGGATCTGCGCCCGCTGACGGTGATCTCCAACAATCTGGCCGTCATCCAGGATCTGGCAGGCGTTGGAGGGATCACCCTGATCGCGCTCGGCGGCCAGTACAGCAAGAAGTTCCACGGTTTCTTCGGCCTGCTTGCCGAGGACACGTTGAGATCGTTGCGCGCCGATGTGGCCTTCCTGTCGTCGTCGGCCATCCACGGCGCTTCCGCCTTCCACCAGGACCAGGAAGTGGTCCACACCAAGCGGCTGATGATGGCCGCCGCCGCCCGCAAATATCTGCTGGTCGATCACGGCAAGTTCGGCCGCACGGCCCTGCATTTCCTGACCGATCTCAAGGCGTTCGACGCCGTCTTCACCGGTCGCGAACTGGAAACCCAGATGCGCGAGGCGCTGGATGGCGCCGGTGTTTCGCTAACGCTAGTCGAGAAGGACTAGACCATGATCCCGAAAAGTGGGAACCGGTTTTCGGAAAAGATCATGGTCAAAGAAGGAGATAGAGCCCCATCCCGCTTCGCGGGATGGAACAGGCTCTAGAAGGAGGACGCGTGGTTTACTGGGTCGGCACAAGCTGGAAAATGAACAAGACGCTTGCAGAGGCGACTGACTTCGCCAAGGCGCTGGCGGGATTCGTTCCCGGTCTCGACGACCGCATCCAGCCCTTCGTCATCCCGCCCTTCACGGCGGTCCGCGAGGTCAAGAAAGCGTTAGCGACGACGCGGGTCAAGGTCGGCGCCCAGAACATGCACTGGGCCGACGCCGGAGCCTGGACCGGCGAGATCTCGCCGGTGATGTTGAAAGACTGCGGGCTCGACCTCGTCGAACTCGGCCATAGCGAACGGCGCGAGCATTTCGGCGAGACCGACCATGCGGTCGGCCTCAAGACCGCCGCGGCGGTGAAGCACGGGCTTGTGCCGCTCATCTGCGTCGGCGAGACATTGGCGCAACGCAACAGCGGCCAGGCCGACGCGGTGTTGGCCATGCAGGTGCATGGCGCGCTGCAATACCTCGAAGGCCAGGCAAAGGCGGCGACGATCGTGTTTGCTTACGAACCGGTCTGGGCGATTGGCGACAAGGGCATTCCGGCAAGTGCGGACTATGCCGATAGGCAGCAGGGGCTGATCAAGAAGATCGCCGGCGATCTTCTGCCGGCCATACCGCCGGTGCTTTATGGCGGCAGCGTCAATCCGCAAAATGCCGCCGAGTTGATCGGCCAGCCTCATATCGACGGACTGTTCATTGGCCGCTCCGCCTGGCAGGCGGATGGTTACATCGACATCCTTCAACGCGCCTCGGCGGCGATCTGAATCAATCGAATAGGAAAGGACAGAAAAAATGAAAATAGCCATTGGAGCCGACAGTGCCGGCAAACCGCTGCTCGACGTCATTGCCGCGCATCTCGCCACCAAACCCGGCCTCGCCGTCAGCGACCTCAGCCAGGCGGGCTACTATGCCGACCTGTCGCAGAAGCTCGCCCAGACCATCCTCGACGGCGAGAACGATCGCGGCATTCTGTTTTGCGGCACCGGCATCGGCGTTTCCATCTCGGCCAACAAGGTGCCCGGCATTCGCGCAGCACTCACCCATGACACCTATTCGGCGGAGCGCGCGTCCAAATCCAACAATGCCCAGATCATCACCATGGGCGCCCGCGTCATCGGCCCGGAACTGGCCAAGTCGATCGTCGACGCCTGGCTCGCATCGGAGTTCGACGAAAAGGGACCGTCGGCCGGCAATGTCCAGGCGATCGACAGGCTCGATGCAGCTGGGCTAAGCCAAGCTTTTCTGCATTGCGCCGATGACGGTGACTGCCGACGCGGCGCCAGGGTCCACGTGCCCGAGTGACCGCTCGCCGAGCCGCGACGAGCGGCCCTTCGCGGCGATCATATCCTTGGTCGCCTCGGCGCCCCGTTCGGCTGCTTGAAGCGCTGCCTCAAGGCTTTCGGACACGGTCTTGCCTGAGGCATGCGCGGCCGCCGCTGCTTGCGCCGCCGGCAGCCAGGCGTCGACCATCGTCTTTTCGCCGATCTCCGCCTTGCCGCGATCCTGGATGCCTTGCGCCATCGCCTGGAACAGGGCGATGAAATCGGCACCCGCCAAGGTCGCCTTGCCCTTGACGGCGGCCGCGCCGCGCATGAAGGCCGTCGCATAGAGCGGGCCTGACGAAGCGCCGACGGCGTTGAGGAACGATTTCGCCGCGGTGTTGAGGAGAGCTGTCGGCTCGGTCGCCGAAAGGTCCAGCGGCGCCAGCGCATCGCGCACCGCACCGAAGCCGAGCGCCATCGCGATGCCGTGATCGGCGTCGCCGATGACGCCGTCGAGCTGGCAGAGCCGGTCCTTGTCGACTTCGATCGCCACCGCGATCGCATCGAACATTGTTTTCAAGTCGGCCGTATCGATGGATGTCATGGATGCTACTTTCATCCGGCGCGGAACATGGCGCAGTCGCAAGGATGGTCGAGCATCGTCTGCAATTCGCCGTCGACATGCATCAGCGTCACCGAGGCGCCGGCCATTTCGAGCGAGGTGCAATAATTCCCGACCCAGGTTGCATGAACTGACACACCGATGTCATCGAGCCTCTGCTTGGCGCGCCGATTCATGATGTAGAGCTCCATCAGCGGCGTCGAGCCGAGCGAATTGATGAGCACGGCGACCTTGTCGCCACGCGCCGGCGCCATCTCGTCGAGGATCTTGTCCAGCATCTCATCGGTGATCTCGTCGGCCGTTTTCAGCTTTCCGCGCGCGATGCCCGGCTCGCCATGGATGCCCATGCCGATCTCCATCTCGTCGGGCCCGATTTCGAAATTCGGCCGGCGGGTCTGCGGCAGCGAACAGGGCGACAGCGCCACGCCCATGGTGAAGGTGTGATCGTTGGCCTTCCTGGCGATACGCTGGCATTCGTCGAATGACAGCATCCGGTCGCAGGCGGCACCCGCAGCCTTGAAGATGAAGAAATTGCCGGCAACACCACGGCGCTTTTGCCTCTGGTCACGCGGCGCCGATGCGACGTCGTCAGTGGTCAGCACCGTGCGCACCTCGATGTCGTCCATCGCCGCCATCTCTGCGGCCATATCGAAATTCATCACGTCGCCGGCATAGTTGCCGTACATGAACAGCACGCCGGCGCCGCCGCTGGCCGCCTTGGCGCATTCGAGGATCGGGTCCGGCGGCGGCGACGCAAAGACGTTGCCTATTGCCGCCGCGTCGGCCAGCCCCTTGCCGACGAAGCCGAGGAATGTCGGCTCGTGGCCGGAGCCGCCGCCGATGACGAGGCCGACCTTGCCCTGGCGAGGTCCATCGCGGGCGATGATCGAGCGTGGGCTGCCCTCCGCGCTTTTGAGATGGCGGGGATGCGCGGCCAGGATACCCTCCAGCATCTCGTCGACAGTGCGGTTGCCGTCGTTGATGATCTTCTTGGTCTGCACTTGCATCCTCCCGATTTCGGTATTTTCGCAGATAGTACAGCGTGTTACCGGGATTTCTACCCAGGGACGGACATTTCACGCGGCAATACGTTCCCGCGCGGCCAGGATCTGCATGCAGGCGTGGGCTGCCTCTTTTGCCCCTGAAGTGCTCGAAGAAGAAGCGGTGGGAAGAGCTGATAACTTGCCCCGTCAAATGGCGATCACCGGCAAGGCAGGCAGCAGCTTGTCCAAGGTGATGGGAAATTCACGCACCCGCACGCCGGTTGCGTTGTAAATGGCGTTGGCGACTGCAGCCCCTGCACCGCAGACGCCGAGTTCGCCGAGACCCTTCGCGCCAAGTGGATTGGCCTTGTCGTCATGCTCCTCGAGGAAGACGACCTCCATCTCGGGGACGTCGCCGTTGATCGCGACGTGATACTCGGCAAGGTCGTGATTGACGAAGTGGCCATAGCGCGGATCGAGCACCGTCTGTTCCATCAGCGCCGCACCGATCCCCCAGGTCATGCCGCCGATGATTTGCGAGCGCGCAGTCTTGGCGTTGAGGATACGGCCCGCGCCTATCACCGCCAGCATCCGGCGCATGCGGATCTCACCGGTATCGCAATCGACTGCGACCTCGGCGAAATGCGCGCCATAGGAATGCTGCGAGTAAGCCTTGTATGACTGGGTGGTAGCGCCTGCGGCTATCGAGCCTTCGGCCTCGAACCCGTCGGGAGCGATCCGCCGGATGAGATCGGCCAGACTTGCCGACCTCTGGCCGACCCTCACCTCGCTGTTAGCAAAGCTTGCCTCGGTGGCGTTCGCGCCACGCAACGGTGAGGCCTCGCTCGACTGCGCCGCCTTCAGGATCCGTTCCTTGAGGGCGTTGCAGGCGTTGTGCAGCGCCGACCCCGCGCTCGCCGCGCCCCAGGACCCGCCTGAGCCGGCGGTGCGCGGGAAGCGGCTGTCGCCAAGCTCCACTTTGATGGACGAGATCGGCAGACCGAGGCTGTCCGCAGCGATCTGGGTCAGGATCGTATAAGTGCCGGTCCCGATATCCGTCATGTCGAGCCGCGCCGTCACCCGGCCGTCCCGGTCGATCGCAACCCGCGCCGTCGCCGCGCCGATGTAGTTCGGACGGATCGCCGCCGCCATGCCGTAGCCGATGAGCTTGCGGCCCTCTCGGGTGCTGCCCGGCGTCGGGTTTCTCCGCTGCCAACCGAAACGGCTGGCGCCTTCCTCCATGCAGGCGACGAGGTTGCGGGTGGAGAACGGCACGCCGCGCTCGGGATCCTGTGCCGGTTCGTTACGGATCCTGAGTTCGATCGGGTCCAGGCCGAGCCGCTCAGCGAGCTCATCCATGGCGCATTCGAAAGCCAGCATGCCGGGCGCTTCGCCGGGCGAGCGCATCCATTCGCCACGGTTGATATCCAGCGGAACCAGGCGATGGCGGGTGACACGGTTCGGCGCCGCATAAAGCGAGCGGGCAAAAACTGCCGTTTGCTCGCAGTACTCCTCGAAGCTGGACGTTGCCGACCAGACGTCGTGCGCGATCCCGGTGAGCCGCCCGTCGGTGTCCGTACCGAGACGTACCTGTTGGATCATCTCTGCGCGGTGACCGGCATTGGCAAACATCTGTTGTCGCGTCAGCGCGATCTTGACGGGACGCTGCAGGACCTGCGCTCCAAGCGCGGCCAGGATTGTATCGGAATGGGCAATCAGCTTGGAGCCGAAGCCTCCGCCGATGAAGGGGCTGATGATGCGCACACGCTCGGGCGGAATGCGAAGCGTGCTTGCGACCCCCGCCCGGAAATTCGCCAAGGTCTGCGCCGATGTATGGATCGTCAGCTCGTTGCCTGACCAGGCGGCGAGCGTCGCATGGGGTTCCATCGGATTGTGATGTTCGAAGGGCGTCCGGTAAGTAACATCGACCTTGACCGGAGCCGCGGCAAAGGCGCTCTCGAAGTCGCCGACCACGCTGTCGGTCTCGAAGCCGGCATTGGTCCGTTTTGGTGCGTAGGCGTCGGCCACATGCGCCGGCAAATCGTAGAGGCCCGGCTCCTCGTCGTAGCGCACTTTGATGAGGCCGGCGGCAGCACGTGCCGCCTCGAACGTCTCCGCAACGACCAGCGCGACGGGTTCGTCGTAATAGCGCACCCGCTCGCTGTTGAGCGCGGGCCGGGCGCGGGTGAAGACCTCGGGCACCGTCGGCGTGACCGCCGGACCGAAATCCGGCTGGGCCGGCGCATTCCGGTGCGTCATGACGAGCAGCACTGCCGGCGCTCGTTCGGCTTCGGCCGTGTCGATCTCGGCAATGCGCCCCTTGGCGACGGCGGCGCCGAGAATATAGCCAAAGGCGGTACCCTCCAGCGTATTCTCGTAGGCGTAGGTGGCATCGCCTCTCACCTTGAGCGGACCATCGATGCGATCGAATGGACGCCCGATGACGCCGCTGCGTGTTTCGCGAGAACGGTTTGAGGTCTTCGTCTCTGTCATCATGTCACCTCACGCACTCTCGGCGGCAGCAGCGAGCGTGTGCCGCATCGTCCGTTTCGCCAGCGGGATCTTGAAATCATTGCCGCCATGCCCGACGGCTCCGGCGAGCGCGGCTTCGGCCGCATCGGTAAAGGCGCCGTCGGACGCCGCGGCTCCTGCGAGCGTGCGCTCCGCCTCCGTTGCGCGCCAGGGCTTCGCTGCCACGCCGCCCATGGCGATCCGAGCGCTTCGGATACGATCGCCGCTTTTCTCGACGATTGCTGCCACCGACACTAGGGCGAAGGCGTAGGAGGCACGGTCACGCACCTTGCGGTAAACCTGCCGGCCGGCCGGCGGCGGCGGCAGGGTGACCGCGGCGATCATCTCGCCGTGGCCGAGCGCGGTCTCCACATGCGGCGTCGCCTCGGGCAATCGATGGAGATCGCCGATCGGGATCGTGCGGGTCTCGCCGCCGGGCGATATGGTCTCAATCCTGGCGTCGAGCCCGGCCATGGCGACGGCCATGTCGGAGGGATGGACCGCGATGCAGGCTTCGCTCGCGCCGAGTACGGCGTGCATGCGATTGAAGCCCTGCAGCGCCGCGCAGCCCGAACCTTGCTCGCGCTTGTTGCAAGGCATGTTGCGGTCGTAGAAATAGGGGCAGCGCGTGCGCTGCAGGAGATTGCCGCTGGTCGAGGCCTTGTTTCGTATCTGGCCGGATGCTCCCGCCAGCAGCGCTTGAGTGAGCATCGGATAGCGCGATCTCACCCGCGGATCGGCGGCAAGATCGCTGTTGCGGACCTGGGCGCCGACCCGAAGCCCGCCTGCCGCCGTTTCCTCGATTCGATCGAGCGGCAGCCGGCTGATGTCGACCTGATGCGCTGGGCGCTCGATCTCGAGCTTCATCAGGTCGAGCAGATTGGTGCCGCCGCTGATGAATTTGGCGTCCGGCCGCGCCGCGACCGCGGCAGCTGCCTGCTCAGCACTTGCCGCACGTTCATAAGTGAAGGACTGCATTGCTCACGCCCCCTCTGCCGCATCGCGGATTGCAGCGACAATGTTCGGATAAGCGGCACAACGGCAGATGTTGCCGCTCATCCGCTCGCGGATCTCGGCATCGGTGAGGGCGATGGAAGCCGCCGCCACGTCGGCGCTCGCATGGCTCGCCCAGCCGGCCCTGGCCTCGCCCAGCATACCGACCGCGGAGCAGATCTGGCCCGGTGTGCAATAGCCGCACTGGAACCCATCGCGGGCGACGAAGGCGGCCTGCACCGGATGCAGCCGGTCACCCTCGGCAAGGCCCTCGACCGTGGTGATCTCGTCGCCTTCATGCATTGCGGCAAGCGTCAGGCAGGAATTGATCCGGCGCCCATCGACGAGCACCGTACATGCGCCGCACTGGCCGTGGTCGCAGCCTTTCTTCGAGCCGGTGAGGCCGAGATGGTTGCGCAGCGCGTCGAGCAGCGTCGTCCGCGGGTCGAGCTCGACGGCAATATCCTTCGCGTTGATCCGCAAGGATATCAGCATCGTCGGCGCCGGCGTCTGCGAGGCGGCCGCGGTGACGGCGCCGGCCGGCTCCGGGTATACTGGTATACCGGTAGCCAGGAGCACGCCGGTCGCCACCCCGCCCTCCAGAACCGTTCGACGAGTCGGCCCGTTTCTGATGTCTGTTTTGGCCATGCATGATCTCCCAGTCGCAATGACAAGAACGGAAGACGGCGACTTGACCCGATGGCGTACCGTCGGGTTCTGTCACTCATCGACCCTGGAGGAGGTGGGAACGCGCGCGGCGGCTTTCTTTCAAGAAACCGGCGGCAATATCAGGATTCCGGAGAAGAATTCACCCGATAGGCCCGAGGTGTCATGCCCCTGAGACGCCGGAAGGTCGTGGTGAAGTGGCTCTGGCTTGAAAAGCCGAGGCGAAAGGCAATGCTGCCGATCGACAAACCCGTTTCGCGCAGCAGCGTCTCCGCTCGCCGCACGCGTTCCTCGATCACATAGGCATAGGGTGCAAGCCCGGTCGTTGCCTTAAATCGGCGTGCAAAACTGTCGACGGCCATGTCCGCGACAGCCGCCAACTCGCTTAGCGAAACGTCGGAATTCATATGCGCATCGATGTAAGCCCGAACTCGACCAAGCGCGCGACGGCTGAGACAGCCGTGACGTATAGACGGGGGTTGCTCCCGGTTCAGGTTGGCCACGCGGAGGCTGACGAGGGCGACCAGATGCTCGACATAGGCAGTGTCCGGCTTGTGACCGAGCGCCATCTCGTCGCGAAGCGAACTCAGCAGCGTGGCGATCACCACGTCTTTTCTGTTCACCAGGATCGGCAGGTCTCTCAGGCGCTCGCATCCAGGAAGCCTGATATCGGGATCGATCCACAAGGCTGAGTAGGAGAGGTTTACGTCGCGATAGAAGCCCTGCCGCTCCGCGCCTGCGGGGACGAAGGTGAGGGCTCCGGGACGGTCCATGCCGTCGTAGAGGGATCTTGCCTCGTGCCGGATAGATGTATGGGAGGTTCCGCCTTCGTCGGTCAGCACGATCAGATGATGAGGGGCTGTCCAGCGGAGTTCCGCCTCCCGGCACGCCCATCGCCGATTGTCGAAAACGATCGAGGAGCTGCCCCATGACGCGGTTTGCAGTGGCTCCGACTTCTCCTCCTGGCTCCGAACCCGTCCGTCGCCAAGCAACGGTCTGAATGACATCGCGGCATCCCGCTGGTTCACTCGGCGGGGCCGTGGCCAGCCCCGGCCTGAGCGTTCTGCGCCGCCCCGCCGCTACGCATACGGCGGTTTATGTGGGACAGGCATCGTGCGTTGGTAACCGCGCCGTGTTCAAGAAGTCGTGAGATCAGGCAAATCCAGCGCGCCTCCTGTCAGCCGCCGAGCCCATCGCGGATGGCGCAGAAATAGCGATCGGTTCCGACCTGGCCGCCCTTGAGGGCAACCTCCAATCCTTCGATTGCTTTGATGCGCGAGTGGGCGACGCAAAGCGGAGAGCCCGGCGAGGCGGGCAGCGGCATCCGCACCGTCAGCGCATCGACGCCCATCTGGCCGAGCGCATGGCTAGACGTGTCGCCGCCGGCAATGACCACACGCCGCAATTGCTGCTCGATCGTCAGCTCGCGAAGAAGCTCGCCGAGGCCGCGGCCAAGCTTGTGGCGGGCGCCTTCCTGCCGGTCGATTTCAGCGCCCCGGTCGGCTGTGGGACCAAGGGCGGTGTAGAGGACGACGCTGCGACCGGCTTCCAGACTGGCGCGACCGCTTGCTGCCGCACGCGCGATCGCTTGATCAGAAAGCTCGGAAACGAGTTCGACAGGGTCCACTTCGATCCCGTCGAAACCGTCCGTCAAAGCATGGCGGATCTGTCGTTCCGTTGTCGGCGAGCAGCTGCCCGAGACCACCGCGATCCGGTCGGCCGCACCCGGCGGCGAAAAGCCGGGCTCGGCACGTACGGTCCCGTTAGACGCCCATTCGGCCAGCAGCGCATATTCGATGCCCGAAGAGCCGACGACGAAAGTGTCACCCGGCCTGTGAACCCGCCATATCTCCTTGCCGGCAAGGGCCTGAGTTTCCAGGCTGGCGATATCCAAAAGCACGATGTTGGTGCCATCGGCCAGCAAGCGATCGAACGCTTCCGATCGGGACGCCGACTGCAGCGTCGCCAGGTCGATCAGCCCCGAGCTGAGGTCTGTCTGCCGCGACAGATGGATCAGCAAATCGGATTCATCCATCGGTGTGGTCGGGTGGCGGCTCATCACGGGATGGCGATCGATGCGGAAATATTTGTCGCGATAGGCCGCGAACAGATGGCCGAAGGCGGTGTAGCGCTTGAGCTGCGGCGCGCCGACCACCAGCGGTACGCTGTCCTGGCTGAAAACCGAGCGGCCGATCTCGATGGCCCGGCCGATGCTGCCGATCGCCGGGCTGGAATCGAAGGTCGAGCAGACCTTGTAGTGACAGATCTCGGCGTTCAGCGTCCTTAGCCAGGCGAAGGCGCCCCACAGATGCGTGTCCATCCATTGCGGCGTCTCGCTTCGGCTGGTGCCGGCCAAGCCGACGGCACGGCAATGCCTGAACTGCGACAGCAGGGCCTCGTCCGGCTGACGCATGAACAGCACGGTCGGCACGCCGCCGAGCTCGAGCGCCTCCATGACGTCGGTCGAGCCGGTGAGATCGTCGCCATAGTAGCTCAGAAGCAGGCTTTGCATGGCGTCAGGCCGCTTTGCCGCCGCCGAATTTCTCGATCGACCGCGCCAGTTCGGGGTGGCTCAGGGCGAAGTCCGCCAACGGTACGCCATCGACGGCGGCCTGCCAGGCTTGCTGCACGGCGCGCACGCCGGCGCCCGGTCCGTCAGGGTGGCTGACGATGCCGCCGCCGCAGAGATAGAGAAGATCGACCGTTCGGCCGGTTCGCCGGTAGGTTTCGGGGGCTTGTCCACCCCACTGGCCGGAGCCGGCGACCGGCAGCGCGCAATCATCAGGCGAAAAGATCGGCGTGGTCACCGCCTCGAAGGAACTGATGAAGGACCAGTCCGGCTCCCAGTATTTCGAAGCGATGCCGTTGATCTGGAACTGATCGACGCCGAGCAGCCGCCAGAACTGCTGCCAGACCTTGAAATCCATGCCGAGGCCGGGGTGACGGGTGAGAATGTCCCAGCCGTTGCGGTGGGCATGCAGCACCAGGCTGGAGCGCTTTCTCAGGAAGGCCATGCCGCCGAAGCCGATGGAATTGATGTTGACCACGGCGCAATTGCCGCCGGCCTTCGCCACCAGATCATGGTTGCGCATCATCTCGTCCGGATCGGCATGCGAAATGCCAAAGGCATACATCACCTTTTTGCCGGTCTTCTGCTCATGGTCGAGGACGAGCGGCAAGATCGCTTTCACCCGTTCCGACAGCGGCGAATAGGCCGGGCTCATCAGCTTCTCGTCGTCCTTGATGAAATCGACGCCGGCGGCGATCAACTCACCGACAATTGCGGCCGTCTCGGGCGGGCGCAGCCCCAGCGCCGGCTTGACGATCGTTCCGATGATCGGGCGGCCCTCGACGCCGGTCAGCCGGCGGCTGCCGGCGACGCCGAATTGCGGGCCCGGATGCGCTCCCCGGTAATCGTCCGGCAACTTCATGTCGACGACTCGGATGCCGGACAGGCCCTTGATCGAAAACGCGCCACCTATGGCGATGGTCATCAGCGCCGAAAGGTCGGTGCCGACGGCATCGAGCGGAAACGCGATATCGACATCCGCGCGCTTGAAAGGCCCGACGCCGGCTTCGGGAAGGGACGGGCGATCGGCTTCCGGCAGATGCCTAATCGCCAGGACGCGCGCCGCCACCCGCGCCTTGAGCTCTTCGGTTTCGCCTGCCAGCGCGACGAAGGTTCCGGTCGACTGGTCGCTGGCGATCTTGGCCGCCAGCGCCTCGATGCTGCCTGACGTCTCGATGCGATAGGTGAGGGTGATCATAGTCGAAAAAAGTTCCCTGATCCTCGAAATCTGGTATAATGAGTACATGAGTATTGCAAGCGATATCCTGCTCGGCCGAGCATTCCGGGATTCGTGATGGCAATGCTAAACAGACACCGGTCAAGGGAGTGATTCGCGACGATGAACCGTTCGGAGCCGATCGTCCGGCGCAAACTTTCCGACGAAGTGTTTTTGAGACTGAAGCGCTTGATCACCAGCGGCGAATTGCAGCCGGGCGACGACATGCCGTCGGAGCGCGAGCTGATGGAGCGTTTCGAGGTCGGCAGGCCGGCGATCCGCGAGGCAATGCAGGCGTTGAGCAATATGGGCCTTGTCGCAATCTCGCATGGCGAGCGGGCTAAAGTGCTGCAGCTGACCGCCAAGTCGATCATCAAACAGGTCGACGGCGCGGCCAAGATCATCCTGTCGTCATCGAAGGACACGCTGGAGCACCTCAAGAACGCCCGCATCTTCTTCGAGCGCGGCATGGTCAGGGAGGCCGCCGAAAAGGCCACAGCCGAGGACGTTCAGCGGCTGCGGGCAACCGTTGCCGAACAGCGGAGCTTTCGCGGCGATTCCGAGGCCTTCATATCCGCCGACATGAAGTTTCATACGCAGATCGCGGCGATATCCGGCAACCCGATTTATGTTGCGGTCAGCGAAGCAATGCTTGGCTGGCTGAAGGAATATCACACCGAAATGCTGATCTGGACCGGCAAGGAAAAGTTCACGCTGACCGAGCACGAAGAGATCATCGGGCGCATCGAGCAGAAGGATGCGGACGGCGCCGAAAAGGCGATGATCAAGCACCTCGAGCGCTCACGCGCGCTCTATGTGATGAATTCCGGCAGCTGATTTCACCCGATCCGGGTGATCGCGTAAGGGGTCATCACAAGGTGGCGTCGTTTGGACCCGGAAATATCAACCGTCACTTCGCTCGCCGTCAGGTTCGCCAGCCACATGACGGTCTTGCCCGCGGCAGAACGGGCGGCAAGCGTGAGCACCCGCGTCTCATCGCTCGTCCTCGCCGCCACGTGTCTGAAGCCGGCCAGTTCACAAAGCCCCTGCACGGCCTGGAAGGTCGGCCGGCGTTCACCTTCGCCGACGGGTTCCCCGGATGCCGCCAGCACGCCGAACGGTCCAGTGAAGCTGGACAGCGTGAGCATCTCCAGCCCGGCCGGCGCGACCCGCGCGGCATAGCCGATCGTCCATGCTGCCGCGAACAGGCCGGCATGGCGCGGATCCCGGTCGGCCATGGCAATGCGCTGACCGTGCGGATTGGCCTTGGTCGCGCCGCCATAGGGGTTCTGCCGCATGGCGACGGTCGACGGGCCGATCCGGTAGGGTTTTGGCCCGAAGATCGCCCGCGCCGAGGCGGTGATGAACGGCAGCGCTTCCAGCGATTGCATGACGCTGAGATCGTCGGCGGCGTGCACGATCGGGCAGGTGCAGTGGGTGACGAAATCGAGCAGGCCGGCGGGAACACGCTTGCGGTTGAGTTCGGTGAAATAGCTGAACATGCCGCCGCCGAGGCGGATATCGGGAAAGGCGCGCCGCGCCGCGGCATAGACGTCTTCGAGCGGCGGACATTCGGGCCACGCGCTGCCCGGCGGCGTCGACTGTCGGTCGACCGAAGGCGAAACGGCGATGGCCGAGAGCCTCAGCCCGGCCTGTCGCACCGCGTCGGCGACGCCTGAAAGCTCCGCATCGAGGTCACCCTCACAGGAAACGACGCATTCGAGCGTCGTCTTGGCCGGGCAGGCTGCGGCGAGTCGGGCATAGGACTGCAAGGCGTCGAGGTCGTGGCCGCGCGTCGGATCGTAGTGGAACATCAACTGTTGCGGGCCGAGCGCGGACAGTTTCGGCAGGTTCGCCAGCGCCGTCTCGATCTCATCCGGGTAGATGATGACGCCGATATCCGGCAGCAGCGGTCCGGCTTCGCCGAGTTCGATGCGGATAGGTTCGGCGGTTGCTGCGGCAGCCGGCACTTTCCCGTCGCCGGTCACACGCAGACTGATCGTCTGGCGCAGAGTCTCGCCGGCAGGCAGCACATAGGGCCATGGCAGCGCAAGCGGCCGGACATAGGTCTTGTAGGAGGCATCCGACCAGTTGCGCTGGTCCTCCATTTCGAACGCGTCGCCTTCCATCCGGCATTCGGCGGTAACGCCAGGCCGGACCTCATGGGCGATCGCCCGCAGATCCTTGAAAGGCTGCCAGGGGTCGATCAGCAGCGGAAGCTTTGTTTCCACTACGCTGCCGTCGGTGTGCTCGACCGTGACCGGGCTGCCGGCCAGGCCTGCGATCGGATGCAGGATGCAGAAACCGCAGCGATTGGTTTCGAAATCGCTTTCGGGAAGTGCGCTCACGTCGAAAGCCAGATGGCCGTCGGCGGAACCATTAATTGTCGCGCGAAAGTCGAGTCGGCTTCCCCGCGGTCCGACACAACTTGCCGAATAGCTGACGGAGAAAGTGTCGGCGCCCTGGTCGATGACTAAATCCGTCAGCGCCGGCTCATAGGTGCTCCAGTCGCGATCCCGGACGATGTAGGCTATGGCGCGCAGCACTTCGATGTCGCAATGGCGGATGGTGCGCAGATTGCCGTTGACGAAGTCCGCGCTGAGCACGCCGGCGCGCAGCCTGATCGGCGCGGCCTCGACCGCGCGTGTGCCATAGAGGAGGAAGGCGTCGGCGGTCATCTCAGTAAAGCGTCGAGCTGTACCGGTTCCCGGCTCGCAGCACCCGCATAGGCGGCCTCCACCAGCGCCAAAGTCCTAAGATTGTCCGCTCCCGAGGTTGCCGGCTCGGTCCCGTTCGCCAGGCAATCCACCCAGTGCTTTTGAATGGCGACGACGCTTTCCTGGATGTTGTGCCATGGCCGCGATGCCCAGGGCAGCAGCGGCGGCGAGACATCGCTGACCGCCGTTCCGTTCCTGCCGGTGACGGTGAGTCGGTAATTCTGCTCGAGCCGGATCGTGCCATCGCTGCCGTCGATCTCGACCAGCGTCTGCGGAAACGGCTCGGTAGCGAGCTTGGTCGCATAGCTGCAATCGACCACAGACGTTGCGCCGCTTTTATGGTCCATCAGCATGGTAGCGACATCCTCGCCGGCGATGTTGGGATTGATGCGAGCGGTTCGTGTCGTGATCGTCGAAACGTCGCCCAACAGAAAGCGGGCGATGTCGAGACTATGGATGCCGAGGTCCTCGATGATGAAACGCTTTCCCGTCGCCAGATAGGGCTGGCCGGAAAACACGTCATAGGCCGAGCGGAACGAGATCCGTCCGAAGAAGGGCGTGCCGATGTCGCCGCTGTCGAGCACGGCACGCACCGCCTGGATCGGCGACTGCCAGCGAAAATTTTCATGCACCATCAACCGCACGCCGGCGTCCGTGCATGCCTTCACCATGGCCTTGGCGTCGGCAAGCGACGGCGCGAATGGTTTTTGGCAGATCGCCGGAACGCCGTGCCGTGCTGCCATCTCGACGAGCGAACGATGGCTCGGCGCGGTGGTGGCGATATCGACGAAATCCAGGCTTTCGCCGGCGAAAAGTGCTGCCGCGTCGGTGTAGCGTTGCGCGATACCGAACTGGTCGCCGACAACCGTGAGCCGTTCCGGGTCACGGTCGCAGACGGCGACGATCGAGACATCGGCGATGTCGCGCCAGGCGTGCATCTGGTTGACGGCAAAGAAGCCGCAGCCGATCAGCGCTCCACGCAGTTCCGCCACCATCAGCCTGCCTTTGCCATCTGCATCAGCGTCACGCGGCTCTGCAGCCGGCGCTGCGCCTGGTCGACGACGACGGCGACGATGATGACGAGGCCCTTGATCACCATCTGCCAGAACGAGCTAACGCCCATCATCACCAGCCCGTCGGAGAGAATGCCGATGACGAAGGCGCCGACGATGGTGCCGCCGATCGTGCCGCGGCCACCCGACATCGAGGTGCCGCCGAGCACCGCCGCTGCGATGGCGTTGAGCTCGAAGCTTTCGCCGGTCGCCGGATGCGAGGCCATCAGCTCGGACGAGATGATCAGGCCGACGATCGCCGCGCAAAAGCCGGAGAACATGTAGACGAACATCTTCACCATGTTGACCCGGACGCCCGAAATCCGCGCCGCCCGTTCGTTGCCGCCGACGGCGAAGATGTGGCGGCCGAGCGGGGTGTATTTGGCCAGATAAGCCGCCCCAAGTGCTACGACGACAAGAATCCATATCGAGACCGGCAGGCCGAGCAGCCGGCCGGCGCCGAGAAAGCCGAATCCTGTCGTGCCCAGATCGGGCCTGCCGACGAGGTTCGGGAAGGTGCGGCCATCGGACGAGAGGAGCGCCAGGCCGCGCGCGACGTAGAGCACGCCGAGCGTGGCGATGAACGGCGCGACATTCAGCCTGGTGATCAGCAATCCATTGACGGCGCCGATCAGTATGCCGACCGCAAGTGTGATCAGTGCGATCTCGAAGACGTTGAAATAGATCGTGTAGCCGATCTGCAGGTCGATGCCGTTGAGCACGAGATAGCCGGCGACCATACCGCACAGGCCGACGATCGAACCAACCGACAGGTCGATGCCTCCGGTGATGATGACGAAGGTCATGCCCATGGCCAGGAAGGCGTTCAGCGCCACGTGCTTCGACATCAGGATCAGATTGGCGGCCGACAGGAAATTCGGCGCTGCGATCGAGAAGAAGATCAGGACGGCGATCAGCGCGATGAACGTCCTCGCCTTCATCAGCGTCAGCAGCACGGAGCCGTTCGAGGCGGAGGCAACAGAAGCCTTGGCCGGGATATCAGTCATGGGCGTGGCTCTCCGTGTGCGGGACCGGCCCGTGACCAAGCGCCGATGCGGCGACGAGTGCCGCCTCCGTCGCCTCGGCGCGATCGAACATGCCGGTCAGTTTTCCATTGCTCATCACCGCGATCCGGTCTGACAGCGCCATCACCTCGTCGAGATCCGAGGTGGCGAAAAGTATGCCCAGTCCGTCGCGGGACAGTTTGCGCATGGTGCGGAAGACGTCGGCCTTGGCGCCGACATCGATGCCGCGGCTTGGTTCGTCCATCAGCAGCACCTTCGGTCCGGTGAGCAGCGCCTTGCCGATCACCACCTTCTGCTGGTTGCCGCCCGACAGCGACGAGACCTCCTGCGCCGGGTCTGCGACCTTGATCGCCAGTTCCCGCACCATCTGCGCCACGGCCTGGTTTTCCCCGGCGCTGCGGATATGGAACAGGCGGACAAACCGCGACAGGCTGGCCAGCGTCAGATTGCTGGCGACCGAGAGGATCGACACCAGACCTTCGCGCTGGCGATCCTCGGGGATCAGCGCCAGCCCGCGCCGGATGCGCCGTGTCGTGTCGCGCTCCTTCACCTTCTTGCCGGCAATGAAGATCGTTCCGGTTGCATGGCCGTGGCGACCCATGATGCAGTCGAACAACTCGCTGCGACCGGCGCCCATCAGCCCGTAAATGCCAAGGATTTCGCCGGCACGCAGCGACAGCGAGACATGATCGACCGCAAGCCCGCCCGTCACGCGCGGCAGGCAGACGTCCTCGGCGCGGAATATCTCTTCGCCCGGAACGTGGCCGTCGGCCTTGGCGAAGTCCTTGGCGTCCGAGCCGATCATCTGCCGCACGATCCATTGCGTGTCGACGTTTTTCATCTTCTCCTGGCCGGTGATGCGGCCGTCGCGCAGTACGGTGATGTAGTCGCCGATGCGGATCAGCTCCTCGAGCCGGTGCGAGATGTAGACGATCGCCACGCCGCGCGCCTTGAGGTCGGCGATCACCTTGAACAGGATCTCGACTTCCGCCGCACTCAGCGCCGAGGTCGGTTCGTCCATGATTAGGATCCGCGCATCGAGCGAAACCGCCTTGGCGATCTCGACCAATTGCTGCTGGCCGATGCGCAGGTCTTCGACCAGCATATCGGGCCGGATGCCGGCTTCCAGGCGCTCGAGAAATTCCGCCGCGCGGCGCTCCTGTTCGCGGCTGTCGATCTTGCGGAACCGGTTGGTGATCTCGCGCGTGGCGAAAATATTCTCGGCGACCGTGAGATTGCCGAACAGGTTCAGCTCCTGGAACACCATGCCGATGCCGCGGCTCACCGCGTCCCCCGACGATGAGAAGGAAACCTCCTCGCCCTCCAGGAGAATGCGGCCGAGCGTCGGCTGTTCGACGCCGGCGATGATCTTCATCAGCGTCGATTTGCCGGCACCGTTCTCGCCGACCAGCACGTTGACCGCGCCCTTGCGCACCTCGAAATTTGCGCGCTTGACCGCGACGGTGCCCGAGTAAACCTTCGAGACGTCTTCCAGTTTCAGGATGACATCGTGATCGATGGCGGCATTCATGGCTTCGGCCCGATCTCTGCCTCCGCCGGCGTCACCAGCGGCAGGTCCTGGCCGCTGCCCATGGCATAGGCACCGACAACCCTAACGCTCCGGCCCTCCAGCGCTTCGCGCGGCAGCTTGGAAAGCACTGTCCTGTCGGCATAGATGTTGAACGCCTTGCCGAACTGGGCGAAGTCGATCTGGTTGGTGAAATCGTTGAACTGGATGAAGTCGAGACTGTCGCGCAGCGCGGTGCCACGCATCGCCGGTCCGATCTGCACCCGCGCATCCGCCTTGCCGTCGCCGTCGGCATCGACGTCCATGGTCGCCGCGCGTGACTGTGTATTCGCCGTGACCACCTTGCCTTCGAGGTGAACCGCAAAGGTCCATGGCGAGTTCGCCTGCTTCTTCGGATTGCCATACTTGGCGCCGGCAGCCGCTGGAGCGGCTTTCGCCAAGGCATGAACTTCGGGAAATGGCCCGGCCTTCTGCTGGAGATAGGGCACCACCTTGGCAGCCCAGATATCCCCGACCATCTTGTCCGCATTGAAGGCCGGCGCTTTGCCGTCGTTTTCTCCGGATGGTGTCGGCAGGATCTTGCAGGCGGTCAGGCTGATGCCGACGGTAACGGCAAGCATCGGCGCTGCGAGGATCGGCCAGGCAACGGTCGGCCAAATCAGCTTGTTCAACATGTCGGCTTGCTCGGCATGGCGGTCAGGGGCACCCAGGAAATGGAAGCAAGGGACGAGCCGGAAGCTCGTCCCTTGCTATTGATGTCACGCCGGCTCAGTTGGTCAGCGCGAAGGTTTCCAGCTTGGCGGCATTGTCGCCATTGATCAGGACGCAGTCCATCAGCTGCTTTTCCTCGGCCGGAGACTTCTTGTTCTTGATGAAGTTGTTGGCCTGCTCAACTGCCATCTGCGCCTGCGCATAGGCCGGCTGCAGGACTGTGGCCTTGATGCCGCCTGAAGCGATCGAGTCGCGCACGTCGTTCGATCCGTCGAAGCCGACGACAATGACGTCCTTGCGGCCAGCGGCGGCAAGCGCTGCATAGGCGCCCATCGCCATCGTATCGTTGCCGGAGATCACGCCCTTGATGTCCGGGTTGGCCTGGAGGATCGATTCCATCTTGGAATAGGCCTCGGTCTGGCTCCAGTTGGCCGACTGTTGCGCCACCATCTTCAGGTCCGGATAGTCGTCGATGACATCGTGGTAACCCTTGGAGCGGATGCCGGCATTGGTGTCGGATTCCTTGCCGACCAGCTCGACGAAATTGCCCTTCTCGCCCATCAGCTTGACGAACTCCTGCGCCCCGAGCTGGGCGCCCTGGTAGTTGTTGGAGACGATTTGCGCGACGGCGACGCCGGTGGCGTTGATCTCGCGATCGATGAGGAAGGACGGAACACCCGCATCCTTGGCTTTCTGCACGGCGGCAACGGTGGCGTCGGCGCCGGCATTGTCGAGGATGATCGCCTTTGCGCCGCGGCCGATCGCGGTGTCGATCAGCTCGGACTGCTTGTTGGCGTCGTCGTCATGGACAAGCACCAGTGCTTCGTAGCCGAGTTCCTTGGCCTTGGCTTCCGCGCCGACGGCTTCGGCCTTGAAGAATGGATTGTCGTGCGAGGGCGTGATGATGGCAATGAGATCCGCCGCGTAGGCGGGTGCGGCGGTGCCAAGCGCCAGCATGCCGGCGAAAGCCGCAAGTGTCATTCTGCGAGTGAGTTTCATGATTTCCTCCCGTTTGAAAAAGCCTGTGCCTCCGCGGCCCAGGCTAAAATGCATCCCAGTTCGCCAGGCGGATCGCGTCCGTGTCGCGGATCGGTCATTTGCCGGCTCACCTGGGCGGATCATCCTGTTCGATTCCGTCCCCAGGCTGCCCCTCCACCTGCCATCTACCCAATTTTCAGCCCGGCCTCGGCTGGCCAAAGCCATTCCAACAGCTAAGCCAACTGGTATAATGAGTCAACCACAAATTCAGATGATATGTATCTGATGAGCAGCGAGCGGCTCCTGCATCAGCCACCGGCCATCGGAGAGTCATCCACCAAGAGCGATACTTCGTTCCCTACGATGCGCCGGCAGCTGGCCAAGCCGGATAACCACCACCGTAAGGGGTATGATACGCGGGGTGAGAGCGTAATAAGTAAGTAAAGAGGAGACACTCCTAAGCCTTATTCGGTGCTCAGCGGTACGCGCGGGCTTTGCTAGTATCGCGCTTTGGTTGTGGAATTTCTCCGCGGCCCCAGCCTGCGCGCGGGTTTCTTATGAATCCGTTCGCGGCAAGGATCGCGTTGCCGGTGAGGTTCAGCTATGAATTTTGTGCAGAGTTCCAGGCCGTCATCCTGCAGCCCCGCGCTAAGCTTTGCTGACCGACGGCATTTGGCTTCATTTCGTGGCATCTGCGGCAGGAGCTGCAGCGCCATGTTGTGCCTCATTTCGTTCTGTATCATCCTGCTGCTGGAATCCGCTGCACACGGTCGGCCGAAGGCTGACGACAGACTTGCCCCGCGAGACACGATCGAACTGCACGTTTGGCGATGGACTGCCTTGCGCGATGGCGTTTTGGAGGCGTTGCAGCTCAACCATACTTTCACCATCGACTCGGCTGGCACGCTTGACCTTCCAGTGATCGGGAACATTGCCGCCGCAGGTCTGCGTGAGGAGGAGCTGGCAGAGCTGATTTCCGATCGCTTGCAAGCCAGGAGCGGCCGTCAAGAACGGGCGGATACAACCGTCAAACTGATACAAAATCCGCCCTCGGACATCACAGGTTCGGTGGAACACCCGGGCAAACAAAAAGCGCCCGAACCGCCGGCAGACGCAGCCGACGACAGCTCTTCGGCCGTGGCTTCGGAACGCGCCAGTGTCGAGAAGGGCCAGGCCGGGACGCAACCGAGCGTGCGCGGTTCCCACACACGTTGGGAGCCTGCAGCGGAGCAGCAGCAAGCTCTGGAAGGGGAACGGTTGAAAATGAATGAATTGCTGAATGAGCTGTCGGCCGCTCGTATGGAAGTCGCGGCAGCTCGCGGGGAAGCACTTGCGGCTCGCCAGACTGCTCGCAACGATGCCGTCCGAGACAATCAGAACCTTGCGACGGCGCGTCAACGGGCTGCCGCCTTGGTGCAGGAACTCGATGCGGTGCGGACTGACCGCGGCGCACTGGAACAGAAGCTCCTTGCGGCGCTGAGGGAAGTCGACGCGCTCAGGAAGAGCGTGCAGCCGGCCCGCGGTGATCATGAGCGCCGCGAATTGGCGGCGGCGCGAGCGGAACTGGGCGCGATGCAGCGCGGCGCACGCGACGCCAGCGCGCAGGCACGTGCGGTAGCCGACATGATGGCTGAACAAGGACAAGCCCTAAAACAGCAGCGGCGAAGAGCCGAAGAGCTCGCGCTCGATCTGGAAGTGGCGCAACGCGAAGTCAAAGGCTTAAAGGCCAAAGCCATTCTCGCGGATCACGAGAAGGCCGCCATGCTTGAAGCGCGTCACTCTATGGAGGCCAATCTGGCTGAGGCGCAGCGAGCGCTTGATGAGGAGAGGCACAAGGCTGAGCGCTTCGAACGCGAACTCAGCGCGGCGCGCCAAACTATCGACGCTCTTAAGACAAGCGCAAATCTGGCTGTGGTCGCGCAGACCAACGCCATCAAGGACCGACAGGTGGCCGAGGCGGCTTTAAAGCGAGCTGGCGACGCACTCGAACTGGAACGCGAACGGGCAGATTCAGCCGCACGTGATCTCGACAGGGCTCGCCGGGAACGCGACGCGGCAAAGCAGGAAGCGAGCCGCGTCTCGATAGAGCTGAGCGTAGCGTTGGAGCAAGAACGCAACAAGGCCATCGGTCTAGCCCGCGACCTCAGCGCCGCGCGCAAGGCAATTGACCTCAGCAAGGCCCAGGGTGAGCGTCGCACTGAGCGTATGAACCGCGCTCCGAAAGCACGTGCCACCGCAACTTCACGTGCAGATGTGTCTGCACGCTCGGGGGCACAACCAGCCCGTCAACCGGGGTTGCGGGAAAACCGCAAAGTGAAGGTCAAAAGGCCATCGCGACCTGTCCTGGTGGCGACCATCGCGCTTCCCGACGCATTGCTCCCGACGCGACCGCCGAAGCTCGGCTCTCGCTAGCGAGGGCTGATGGCGGAGGGCATTTCCGTGGGCCGAAATACATGCCGCAGGAGGAATATGGTAATGAATAAATACGTCGCAGCCGCATTGACAATCGCGATCGCAATTGGCCCTGCCTCGGCTCTTGACGCGGGGCTTGGCGGTAAACTTGGCGGTGTCGGGGTCAGTGCTGGTGTGAGCGTCGGCTCGAAAGGCGCCTCTGTGGCGGGAGGCGCGAGCGTCGACGGAGTAGGGGGAGCAAGCCTTGGCGGATCGCTCGGCGCGGGCAAAGGATCGCTCGGTGCCGGACTTGGCGTCAGCGGCAACCTCGGCGGCGCAAGCGGCGGCCTATCCACAGGTGTCGGTGTTGGCGACCGTTCGTCCGGATCGGCCGCGGGCTCTGGGCAAGTCGCGAGCGGCAGCGCCGGCATCACGCCTGCCGCCGCCAAGGCCAAGGCCGCGAGACAATTCGCCGTACTGCCGCGCGCGCTCAGGCCTTCCGGAACTGGTCGCGACGCATTGACGCCAATCACCAATGGCTATCCGTTGGTATTTGTGGCGCCACTGAAAGCGAAACCCGGTATCCCACAAGCTGTGGTGCGCGCCTGCCGCACGGCGATCGCGTCGGCTGCGGCGCCCCTTGGTGCCGTGCGTGTTCACGCGGTAAGCGCAGGTCCGTTGCAGCAACGTCGGGGCGCACTCACGGCGCGGATCGAGGTGCGCATACACTACGCAAGACAAGGTGGCATCGAGGTTCGGCAGGCGCGAGTCGGCTGTCGCCTCGATGCGGCGGGCACGGTCACCGCGGTGACATAGGACGCGGGACGCGCCTGTCACGCAAAGGGTAGCACGAGAAACACAGTCAGGATTGGCCAGCGTTGCATGAGATTGCCCCTCCTCGATGCCGGGCCACAACCGCATTGTTGAGGGAGCAAATCAATCAATGAAAAGCCGCCCGGGGCGGACGGCTCAAAATGCTTCCATTTTCAGTTACTTCCGCCTCAGGTGATGCGCTGGATGCTGGCCGCGATCTCCTCAGGCTCGAAGACCCGCTTCCAGTCGTCGCGCATCAGCACTGGCTTGCCGAACTCGATGGCCTTGTTGCAGGCGTCGGAGAACACGCCCTTGGTCTCGCCGAAGATGACGGCGCCGAGCACGTTCATGTGGCCAAGCAGGAAGTCGAGCGCGGCCTGCTGGTCGACGCCGCGGGCGACGACCTCGTCGACCGCTTCCTTCATGACGACGAGCAGGGAGGCGCAGACGGTCTCCGAAAGGCCCGGCTCGAGCAGCGCCATCTGGTCGACGGTGACGCGATGCGACCGCATCACTGGAGCCCATATGATCTTGGCGATCGCTTCGCCCTTGGCGAAATCTTGCTCCGGTCCCTGCATCAGCGCGCTGACCATATGCTGCTTGGCCTTGACGCCGCCGAAATAGTCCTTCTTGGCCGCCATGTCGGTCTCGTCGTTGAAGATCGGCGGATGACAGGGATGGGTGACGAAATAGGTCAGGTCCGGCCGCTTCGGCAAATGGCCGGCGAAAGGTGCTGCGGCGTCGAGCACGACGACCATCGTGCCGGACGCAAGCTTGCCTTCGATGCTGGCCGCAACCTTGCCGATATGGGTGTCGGGAACCGCCAGGATCACCACCTCGGCGCCATTGAGGGCCTCGTCGGCGCTGACCGCGTCGATGCCCAGCCCCGTCTTCAGCCGCTCGCGGCCGGCGTCGCTGACCTCGACATGGCGTATGGTGTAGGGAGAGCCGCGAAAATTGGTCGACAGGCGGTAACCCATTTTGCCGCCGGCACCAAACAGCGCAATCGTTGTCATCTAGCCGTACTCCTGATCTCGAACGATGGCCCTGCCGATCGTCACCTTAGTAACTGGTATAATCACACTACCATGGATTGGCAACCGGATAGGAATCGGATGCGGCCCGCATCGTCAGTGCCGTAGGTTGTTAGCATCGCCGCCGCATCGATGGACGATCGCGTCGCTTTAACTTGTCCGCGTGCCGGCGAGGCGAGCACCAAGATGTCACGCAGAATCGGCCGTCATCAAAATGCCGGCTGTCAGAAATGAGCTACTCTGGATGAGACGCAAGCCGCCCTGCTACGGATAGGATAGCTGGACTCTCGGTTATCCGCTGATGCCGTTTTCAAAAGTCAATGAAGCCGGATCATCAGCGTCCGGGAAACATCGCCTTCAAACCTTCGCGCGAGGCCTTGGCGACGCCGCGTTCCGTGATCAACCCGGTGACCAGCCGTGCCGGCGTCACGTCGAAGGCCGGGTTCGCCGCGGGCGTCGTCTCCGGCGAGATGCGGACCTGCGCGATCTCGCCATTCGCGGTCTTACCCCAAACCAGCGAGACCTCGTCGCTGGAGCGCTGTTCGATCGGGATTTCGGCAAGCCCGTCACGCACCGTCCAATCGATCGTTGGCGAGGGCAGCGCGACATAGAACGGCACGTCGTTGTCGGCGGCGGCCAGCGCCTTCAGATAGGTGCCGATCTTGTTGCAGACATCACCGTCGGCGGTGGTGCGGTCGGTGCCGACGATGACCATGTCGATCTGACCGCGCTGCATCAGATGGCCGCCGGCATTGTCGACGACCAGCGTATGCGGCACGCCGTGGCCGGCCATCTCCCATGCGGTCAGCTGGGCGCCCTGGTTGCGCGGGCGCGTTTCGTCGACATAGACGTGAACGGGAATGCCGGCTTCCGTAGCCAGATAGATCGGCGCCGTGGCGGTGCCGTAGTCGACGGTGGCCAGCCAGCCGGCATTGCAGTGGGTCAGGATGTTGACCGGTTCGCCCGGCTGCTTGCGCGCCGCGATCTCCTTGATGATTTCAAGCCCGTTGGCGCCGATGGCGCGGTTGAGGCCGACATCCTCGTCGGCGATTTCGCCGGCGCGCCGGTAAGCAGCCTCGGCGCGTTGTCCGGATGGAAGCGGCCGCAGGAAATTGCGCATCTCATCGAGCGCCCAGCGCAGATTGATCGCGGTCGGGCGCGTTTCGTGCAAGACCTCCCAGACGCCGTCGAGTGCTGCATCGGAAGGATCGTCGGCCATTTGCATGGCGACGCCATAGGCTGATGTGACGCCGATCAGCGGCGCGCCGCGCACCCACATGTCGCGGATCGCCGTGGCGATGCCGGCAACGGTGCCGACTTTTTCCACGCGGAAATCATGCGGCAGCCAGCGCTGGTCGATGATCTCCACCGAACGCCCGTCGTCGCTCAGCCAGATGGTGCGATAGTGGCGGTCGCCGACGTTCAAATTCTGTTCTCCTGTTCGATCAACGCGGCCAATTTGTTGACCTCGTCGATGCTGTGGATCTGGCGCCGGTTGACGGCGATGTGACGGCCGAATTTCAGCGCCTTTGCCTCACATGTGGCGCGCAGATCCTCGTCGGCAATGGTCTCGAAATCGGCGTTGTGCGCGAGGCCCAGAATGCGCCTGTGCACCTCGACGCCGGCAAAGCCCAGCATGTCGGTCCACAGCTGATGCAGCATGTGGTCGAGCGCCTGTTCGGCGCCAAGCCTGTCGCCCTGATCCTCGAACAGGCTCTTCTGGTAGAGCATGCCCGTGCGCTCGGTTCGCCACAGATGCGAGAACTCGGTGCGGAAGACCGACCATGTGTCGACCGTAACATCGAGCAGATAGGCGCGCATGGTGTCGCGCTTTCCATTCTGCTCGTGGCCACGCTGCGAGAAGAACGCCATCCAGAAATTGGCGAGCAGCATGCCGACGTCGAAGGCGATCGGGCCGTAGAAGGCGAATTCGGGATCGATCATCCGCGTTTCTGTCTCGGTGACCATGATCGAGCCGGAATGCAGGTCGCCATGCAACAGCGTCTCCGCATTGGCCGCAAAAATGTGCTTCAGCCGCTGCGCCTCGACCTTGAGATCGCGGTCCGCGCGCAACTCTGCGACGATGCTGTCGAGCTGCGGGCTCGTATGCCGGTTCATCTTGGCGTCGAAATACGGGTCCGAGAACACCAGGTTCTCGGTGATGTCGCAGAGCTCGACATTGTCGGCGAACAGCGCCAGATCGGCTTTACGATCCTTGGTCGCCATATGCAGGTCGGAGCCGCGAAACAGGGTGCGGGCCATGAAAAGGCCGATGTCTCTGGCGATGTTCGGCAGTTGCCGGCCCTCGATCAGCGCGCGCCGCAGGATGATGTGCGGCGACAGATATTCCATGATGATCAGCGCCTGGCCTTCATCGAAGTGATGGATCGCAGGCACCGAACCGGGCGCTCTCGCCTCCTGCCGCGTCAGCGCGTGATACTCGAAGAAGGAGCGCTTCAACGGCAGCGGCCAGCTGTCGCCGACCAGGCGGACATAGGGTAGGGCCTGCTTGACGACGGCCGCACCCGTGGCGCCCTCGACGATGAAGACCAGGTTCAGATTGCCGTCGCCGACCTCGCGGACCTTCCAGCGGATTGTATCTTTGCCGATATGCGAACACAGGGCATCGTTGGCGCCGAGACGTGCTGCCAGGGTGTCGACCGACAGTGCTTCGAACGGCAATTTCCCAGTCATCCTCACCCTCCCGCTGATGTGCTCCCATCATAGTGGAGCCAAGGCGGTTGGTCCAAGCTAGGAAGCTCTCTGGCAATTGTCAATCGTGTTGACAATTGCCGGAGCAGCCCCTAGCGTCATGGTCAGGGAGGAACGAATGGGCAATAATGCCGTGTTCCGCGTGCACGGCCTGAGGAAGTCCTTTGGCCATATCGAGGTGCTTGGCGGCGTCTCGCTCGATTTGCATGCTGGTGAAGTGACCGTGCTGATGGGCGCCAACGGCGCCGGCAAATCCACCCTGGTCAAAATCATCAGCGGCGTCTACGAGCGCGGCGGCGGCACGATGAGCCTTGCCGGCCACGACTTCGCGCCGAATACGCCGGCGGAGGCGATACGCGCCGGTGTCGTCACCGTTCATCAAAACATCAATGATGGTGTCGTAGCCGACCTCGACGTCGCCACCAATTTGACGCTCGACAGGCTGAGCGGCAGCGGCGCGCCGACCCTATTCAATCCGGGCCGGGTGCGTCGCGAGGCAAAGGCGGTTGCCGACCGCATGGGGCTGGCCATCGACCTGAGAGCCCGGATCAGCGATCTCTCGCTGGCCGACCGCCAGATGGTGGCAATAGCCCGCGCCATGGCGCATCAGCCGAAAGTGCTGATCCTCGATGAGCCGACGTCCTCTCTGTCCAGCGCCGAGGCCGACCGGCTTTTCGCGCTGCTCGACAGGCTTCGCGAGTACGGCGTCGCAATCCTCTACATCTCGCACCGCATGTCGGACATCAGGCGGCTTGCCGACCGGATCGTCTCGATGCGCGACGGCGTCATCTCAGGCGTTTTCGACCGCAAGCCGCTCGACTATGAAGGCGCGGTCAACGCCATGCTCGGCCGCAAGATCCACCTCGACCGGATCGTCGCCAGGAATTCGGCCAGGCCTGTCCTGACGATCGACGGGTTGCGCATTGCGCAAGGCGCCAGGCCGATCGCGCTGACGCTCGGCGACGGCGAAGTCGTTGCCATCACCGGCCTCGTCGGCGTCGGCAAGACCGCGCTCGCCGAGACGCTGTTTGGCGTGCGCAAGCCGCTGTCCGGCACCATGATGCTGAACGGCAAACCCTATGCACCGGGTTCGACAGGCGAGGCGATCGCCGCCGGCGTGTTTCTCGTCGCCAAGGACCGGGGCGAAAACGGGATCGTCGGCGACTTCAACATCCAGGAAAATATCGGCCTGCCGTTCCACAGGCGGATGTCGTGTCTGGGCGTTCTCAAGCGCCGCATCGAGCGCGCCACCGCCCGCCGGCAGATCCAGGAGCTGGGCATCGTCTGCCGCTCGGAGAAGGACGAAATGTCTGCCCTTTCCGGCGGCAACCAGCAGAAGGTGATGGTCGCCCGCTGGATTTCGCAGGCCGCAAAACTGTTCATCCTGGACGAGCCGTTTCAGGGCGTCGACATTTCGGCCAGGCGCGATATCGCGGCCAAGCTGCGCGCGGGCGCGAACGGCCGTGCGACGCTGCTGTTCGTCACCGAACTCGACGAAGCGCTGGAGACCGCCGACCGCATCCTGGTGATGTCGGAGCAGACAATCGTTGGCGAACATCGCAATGCCGACATCGACCTCGAGCGCCTGCTGGCCGAAGTGGCGGGCGGGCCGTTGCACAGCGCAGCGTAAAGGGCGGGCAGATCATGGGACCTGGAATGGAGAGGGCATGAGTTCGGGTTGGGTAAGGATGGCAGCGGCGCGCGACCATGCCATCCGCTATGGCTTCATCGTTCTGCTGTGCGGGTTGATTGCCTATTTCGCCGTCGCCGCCGATGGCTTCGTCTCGCCGCAGAGCGCCGTCTTCATCTTTCAGTCCGTCGCCATCACCGGCGTGCTGGCGCTCGGCGTCACCGCCACCCTGGTCGTCGGCGGCTTCGACCTGTCGATCGGCTCCGTCGCCACCAGCGCCATGATGGCGGCCGCCTATGTCATGGTGGTGCTGGAGCAGAACGCTGTCGTCGCGGTTGTCGCCTGTCTCGCGATCGGCGTCATCGTCGGGCTCATCAATGGCTGGCTGATCGTCTATATGCGTGTACCGGACCTTCTGGCGACGCTCGGCATGATGTTCCTGCTCGTCGGCTTGCAGCGAATCCCGACCGAGGGCCGCTCGATCGCCACCGGCATGACGATGCCTGATGGCTCGGTCGCCAACGGCACGTTCGGCGCTGGCTTTCTGGCGCTCGGCCGCCACCGCTTCGATTTCTTCATCCCCAACCTCATCCCGGTTTCGGTGGTCGTGCTGCTCGTGCTTGCAGTGATGATCTGGTTCTTTCTTGAATACACCCGTTTCGGACGCATGATGTATGCGGTCGGCAGCAACGAACGGGCTGCCGAGCTCGCCGGCGCGCCTGTCAAGGCATACAAAATCTGGGCCTACGTTATTTCAGGGGTTTTTGCCTCGATCGGCGGCATTTTGCTCGCTGCCCGGCTTGGACGCGGTGACATCGCCTCGGGTAATAATCTCCTGCTCGATGCTGTAGCGGCGGCGCTCATCGGCTACGCGGTCCTCGGCGCTGCCAAGCCGAACGCCTTCGGCACGGCCGTCGGTGCGGTGTTTGTCGGCGTGCTGCTGCAGGGCCTGACGATGATGAACGCGCCCTACTACACGCAGGATTTCATCAAGGGCTTGGTTCTCGTGGTTGCCCTTGTCTTCACCTTCGCCCTTTCCGGCAGGGGCAAGAGATAGGATTTCGACAGATAGGATTTCGACCGGCTGAAATTTGAGTTCAACAAGTGGAGGAAACAACATGAAGATCACAAGAAGACTTTTGGGGAAGGCAGCGCTTGGGCTTGCCGGCGCCGCGCTGCTGATGCAGGTCCCGGCGATGGCGCAGGACAAGCCGGCGCCGTTCGACAAACCCGGCGCCGTCAAGATCGCGCTGGTCCGCTATCTCTCGACCGGTGACTTCTTCCAGGCCTATCTGTCCGGTGTCGAAGCGCAGGCCAAGGCGCTCGGTGTCGATCTGCGTGTCCTCGATAGCCGTCAGGACGCCGCCCTTCAGGCAGACATGGTCGACCAGGCCATCGCGCTCGGCGTCCAGGGCATCATCATCCAGCACGGCTTGACGGAATCGATGAAGGAAGCCGCCCAGCGCGCGGTCGACGCCGGCATCAAGGTCGTCGCCTTCGACGTCAATGTCGAAAACCCCAAAATCCCGCAGATCGAGCAGTCCGACCGCGACCTCGCGCGCCTCGCGCTCGAACAGGCGATCAAGGACAATGGCGAGAGCTGGAAGGCCGGCTACGTCTACGTCGCCGGCATCGCGCCGCTCGACCGCCGCAACGAGACCTGGGTCGACTTCAAGAAAAAATATGCGGGAATCAACGAGGCGGCGATGTTCGGCACGCTCGACAATCCGATCGCCAATTCCGTCGCCAACCAGGCCCGCTCGGTGCTGTCGGCCAACCCCGACATCAAGGTGATGTTCGCGCCCTATGATGAATTCGCCAAGGGCGTGAAGATCGCCGTCGACGAGGCCGGTCTGTCCCAGGACGTCAAGATCTATTCGGCCGACATCTCGACCTCCGACATCGCCGCAATGCGCGAGCCCGACAGCGCATGGGCGGCAACCGCCGCGACCAATCCGGCTGTCGTCGGCCAGGTTTCGGTGCGCGCGCTGGCGCAGCTTTTGGCCGGCGAAGACCCCGGCCATAACGTCATCGTGCCGCCGACGCTGATCACCCAGAAGGACCTGATCGACAAGGACATCAAGAACATGGAAGACCTCTCGGCCAAGCTGCCGCAGTTCGCTCATGCCGATGTCGCGATGCCGGCCTGGATGCCGAACCCCAACGCCAAATAGCTTTTTGCGGCAGGCAAAAGAAGAGAGCGGCTTTCGGGCCGCTCTTTTTTAGTCTGGACTGTTCTTGACCCTACCTCAGCGCCGCCGCGATATTGCCGCCATCCACCGTGGTCACATCGGCGGTGGTCCGCTCGGCCAGCGCCTGATGCAGGAAGGCCTGGGCCACGTCTTCGGCCGTCACTTCCTGACCAAGCAGGTTGCCCGCCATGTATTCCTTCTCCGACACGCCGCGCGCGCCCGAGCGGCTGGCGATCATGGCGTCGGTAAGCAATCCGGAACGGATGCGATCGGCGTTGACGGCATTCGAGCGGATGCCGTGGGCGCCATAGTCGAGGGCATACTGCCTGCACAGGAACAGCGTCGCCGCCTTCGGTAGGCCGTAGGCGCCGAACTTCGGACCCGGATTGATTGCCTGCTTGGAGGTGTTGAAAAGGAGCACGCCGCCGGTGCCCTGTTCGAGCATGATCCGCACCGCGTTCTGCGCCGCCGACTGGTGGGCGAAGAAATTGAGCTCGAAGCTCTTGCGCAAAGTGGCGTCGTCGAGCTCACCGATCCTGCCCTCCCAGGCCGCACCGGCATTCGAGACCAGAATGTCGAGGCCGCCGTAGACGGCGACCGACTTGTCGAACGCAGCGCGCATCTGCGCCGGATCGGTGATGTCGGCGCCGATGCCGATCGAACTGTTGCCTGCCTTCTTCGCCGCTTCCGTCGCCCTTGCCGCGTCGAGATCGACGACGACCGCATGGGCGCCGTTGTCGGCGAATAGCTTTGCGGTGGCGGCACCGATTGCGCCGGCGCCGCCGGTGACCAGCACAACCTGGCCGGTCAGCGGCTTCGGCTTATTGGAGGCGAGCTTAGCCTGTTCCAGCGACCAGTATTCAAGCGGGAACAGGTCGGCTTTGGACAGCGGACGGAAATCGCCGACCGCTTCGGCTCCGCGCACCGCCTCGATCCACATTTCACCGACGTCGGAGGCGATCTTCGCATCCTTGAGCGTACGGCCATGGCCGAACATGCCGAGTCCCGGCACCAGCGTCAGCCGCGGCATCTGGTCGAGCATCGTGCGCTTCACATCGTCGAGCGCATCGTTGGTTTCGAAGTAGGCGCGATAGTCCTTGGCGAATTTCCCGACATGTTGGCGAATGACGGATTTGTAGTCGCCGATCTTGTCCGCGTCGGGCGCCGGCAGCGCCATCGGTCCGGTCTTGATGCGGATCGACAGGTCGGGCGTCGACACGCCGCGCCCGGCATAGTCGGCGATCTTTGCCGAATTGATGAAATCGACGATCGCCTCCGAGGTGCGGAAATCGCTGATCATGCGATCGAAGCGGCCTTCGCCGCGCGCTACCGCCACCGCGCCGCGCAGCATCGGCGCAATGTCCGCGGGCTTCGCCAGCCTGGCCGGCATGGCCGCCTTTTCAGTGCGCGGCTTGCTGTGGCTGGCGATAAAATCCTCGGCGACGTTCACATAATGGATCATCCGATCGTAAGCCTGTTTGGCGTCGTCGCCAAAGGTGAAAATGCCATGCTTGTCGAGAATCAGGCCTTCGACCGTCGGGTCGGCTTCGAAGACATCGGCCGCCGCCTTCGCCAGGTCGAAGCCTGGCATGATGTAAGGCACGAACCCCATCTTGCTGCCGAAGACCTTCTTGCTCAGCGCCTCGCTGTCGCCCTGGTCGACAATGGCCAGAATGGCGGTCGAGTGCGTATGGTCGACGAATTTATGCGGCAGGAAGGCGTGCAGCAGCGTCTCGACCGAAGGGTTGGGCGAAGAGGGGTCGATGAGGTTCACCCGCTGCAGGGCGACCATGTCCTCGTCGGAGAGTTTTTTGAGCGATCGCGCCTTGAGCAGCGCGCCGAGCTTGACCGCCGGCAGGCCCTGCGGCTCGATGACGCCCATGTCCCAGCCACTACCCTTGACGCAAAGCACGTCCCATTCGTCGCCGACCAGATCGGTGGCCTTTGTCTTGCAGGAGGTGTTGCCGCCGCCATGCAGGACAAGCCGCGGTTCGCCGCCTAGAAGCCTGGTCGTGTAGACGCGCAGCGCCAGGTCGCGGGCCACACCCTTGTTTGCATAGTCGGCAACCAGCTTCTCCGCGTGGCGGTCATTCCACAGGTTCTTCATGTTCGCTTCGTCCGATTTCTCTTTTTGTTGTGAACAGGAACGCCGCGACGCCTTGATGACAATGCGCCCGCGGCGGCTTGTGTTCTCTAGGCGACCTTTTCCGCTGCCGGTCCGGCATGGTCGAGCAGCCGTCGCGCCATCCGAGCGCCGACCACCAGATGCGTGCACAGCCCACCTGCGATCGCCGCCACCAGCGGTCCGAATTTGCTGTCCTCCTGCACCACCACGAGGCGCTTTTCAATCTTGCGCAGCGATGACAGCTCCGCCGAAATGATCCGCCGGTTGTAGCTGCAGTCGAGCGCCTTGCCTTGCGCGTCGATGATCTGCCCGGCGATGACGCCGGCAGCCCCGGCACGGCGCAGCACATCCATTTCGCTAGCCGTCAGCGCGCCGCATTTGACGACATGGCTGTCGGCGTCGACGGTGCCGACCGAGTAAAGCGCCAGATTGCACGCACTGATGCCCGACAACTGCTCGCGGATCACCGGCTCGGCGCGCAGGCCGCGCGCCAGTTCTTCCGTCGTCAGCACCAGCGGTGCATAGAAATTGAGCCCCTTGGCGTTGAGCCGGCGTGCGATTTCCATGGTGCATTGGTCGGGCCGGTAGGAATAGGGGGCTCCCAGATTTCCGCAGAGCTGCACCACCGTGACGTCCTGCAGATCGGCATAGGACATGATGTCGGCGATCGTATAGATGGTCCGCCCCCAGGCGACGCCGATGCGGTCGCCCCTCTTGATCAGTTCGAGAAAGACGCTTGCCGCCAGCACCGCGATGTCGGTCGACGGATCGGCGACATGGCCGTTTTCCGGCGCTATCCAGACGGCATCGAGCTTCAACGCGTCTTCAAGCTTGCGCGCCAGGACATCGTCGGTGAAAAGCTGGGTCGAGGTCGAGATGTTGACGATGCCGGTCTCGCGCGCCTTGCGCAGATACATGGCGACCGAGGCTCGGGAAATCTTGAGCTGGCTGGCCACCTGGTCCTGGCGCAAGCCGTGGGCATAGTAGAGCCAGGCGGCCTTGTGAATAAGCTGTTCTGTCGGTCGGATCGCCATGCCATCTCCTTGCTGACATTATTCACGGCTCTCGACAAAAGTCAAACCGAGCGAGGGTAAACGATGCCCTTTCGCTTGCTTTATCTAGATCATCATTGTGCCAAATGCGCCCTATCGTGGCATCGTTGGTGGTGACGGGCCGGAAGCCTGTGGGGTAGAAGGTCTCGATCAGACATTACAGCGCCGCGCGTCCTTTCGGACGCGCAAAGGACGCTGTAACACTTTGATCTTGCGCATGCCCCCGAAAATCGATTCCGATTTTGGGGCATGCGCCAGGGGAGGACGGGATGGGAAATCCCTACGAACAGGATCTCGACAGGAATCCAGCCAACCACCAGCCGCTGACGCCGCTCAGCTATCTCGAGCGGGCGGCAAAGACCTTTCCCGATCATGTCGCTATCATCCATGGTCGCCAGCGCACGACCTATCGTGATTTCTGGCGGCGGTCGCTGAAGCTTGCCTCGGCGCTGCAGAGGCGCGGCATCGGCAAGGGCGACACCGTCACCGTGATGTTGTCCAACACGCCGCCGATGCTGGAAGCGCATTTCGGCGTGCCGATGATCAAGGCGGTGCTGCATTCGCTCAACACCCGCCTCGATGCCGCGGTCATCGCCTTCCAACTCGACCATGCCGAAACCAAGGTGCTTGTCGTCGATCGCGAATTCGCAAATGTCGTCAGCGAGGCGCTGGCGCTGGCTAAGGTAAAACCGCTGGTCATCGACTATGACGATCCCGAATACGCCACTGATGCCCCTTATCCCAAGGGCGAGCGGATCGGCACGCTCGACTACGAGGACTTCGTCGCGGGTGGCGACGAGGATTTCGCCTGGCCGATGCCGGACGACGAATGGGATGCGATCTCGCTCAACTACACTTCCGGCACCACAGGCAATCCCAAGGGCGTCGTCTATCATCATCGCGGTGCGGCACTGATGGCCTACGCCAACACCATCCATGCCAGTATGGGTAAGCATGCGGTGTATCTGTGGACGCTGCCGATGTTCCACTGCAATGGCTGGTGCTTTCCATGGACGCTGGCCGTGCAGGCCGGCACCCATGTCTGCCTGCGTTGGGTGCGGCCGAAGCCGATCTATGACGCCATTGCCGATCATGGCGTCACCCATCTGTGCGGCGCGCCGATCGTGATGTCGGTGTTGATCAATGCCAGGGACGAGGACAAGCGGCAATTTCCGCAGACGGTCACCTTCAGCACGGCCGCGGCACCGCCGCCGGAAGCAGTGCTGTCGGGCATGGCCGATGCAGGCTTTGCGGTCACTCACCTCTATGGCCTTACCGAGACCTATGGCCCGGCCGTCGTCAACGAATGGCATGGCGAGTGGGACGGGCTCGACAAGGGTCTCAGGGCGGCGAGGAAGGCCAGGCAAGGTGTGCGCTATGCCGCGCTCGAGGATCTGACAGTGATGGACCCCGAGACGATGGAGGAGACGCCGGCCGACGGCGAGACGATCGGCGAGGTCATGTTCCGCGGCAACATCGTCATGAAGGGCTATCTGAAGAACCGCAAGGCGAGCGACGAGACCTTCGCCGGCGGCTGGTTCCACTCGGGCGACCTCGGCGTCAGGCATCCCGACGGCTATATCCAGCTCAAGGACCGCTCCAAGGACATCATCATTTCCGGCGGCGAGAACATCTCCTCGATCGAGGTCGAGGAGGCGCTCTACAAGCATCCTGCCGTCGCCTCCTGCGGCGTCGTCGCCAGGCCCGACGACAAATGGGGCGAGGTGCCGGTCGCCTATGTCGAGCTGAAGCCGGGCGGGACGGCGACCGAAGCCGAGATCATCGATCACTGCCGCGCGCTGCTCGCCCGCTTCAAGGTGCCGAAGGCGGTGATCTTCGCCGAAATCCCGAAGACCTCAACCGGCAAGATCCAGAAGTTCAGGCTGAGGGAGATGGCGAAGGCCAGTGCACCACAGCTTTGAGCCAGTCGCCGCTGGCATCCAGCATGAATGAACCTTTCAGTCGTGCCCGACGACATAGCTGTGTTCCGATTACTCCGCAGTCGCGGAGGTAATCCAAAATCGGGGATAGAACACATGAAGAGCTTACTCTTGCTTGCCGGGACAGCCGCCCTCGGCCTTGTTATCGTCTCTGGATCGATTGCACCCGCTGAAGCCGCCGGATGCTATTATCGGTTGTACCATGACGGTCATGGCGTCGTGACCGGAAAACTCGCAATACAGGGATACGCCTCCGCCGCCAAACTGGACAACGCCTGCGATCGCGCGCGTCGCGAATGCAATCGCCGCTTCGAGCGCACGCGCAAAAAGGGAAATATCCCTCGTAGCGGCCCGCGTGATGTGCGCTGCATTCGCACAGCGGCGGGATAAAACGTGTCGCTCTAATGCATGTCGCGCAAAAGTGTGCAGCGGTTTTGCGATAACGACGTGCATAAAACAATAACCTAAAGCGCGTCGCATGTGCCCGGTCAAACGCGACGCGCTTTAGGGTGCCGGCCGGCCATCGCCAAGACGCGAAGGTCGGCTGTTGCTTTCGAGTGTCGAAGGCGGGCACGGACATTGACCTCGACACGGCTCGGGCGCCAATTAATTGCAACCTCGCAAGCTCACAACCAGGCTCGGTCCCGACGGGCATTTACGCGCCAGATCCGCATGCGATCGCGCCGCACAGAAAGTGCCGCCTCTTTCAACGGCATGTCGAGCCCGATATACTTGCTCATGGTTGTTCTCCGTTCGATGCTTGGGCCCGGCGTCCAGTCGTGAGCCCGTAATCTCCATCTTATCGGGGAACAACCACCCGCTCTTCAATGCCGTGACCTTCCGGCCTTGGCGGATCGCTCCCGCGATTGCCTCGCAGCGGCTGGATCGGCTGAACGGAGCAAACAAGATCACTCAGTGTCGGATCGAGCGCCTCCCGATCGTCCTCGATACAGAACCAAGAAGATTAGCAGGAGGAGCATTCCAATGGAGAACACGGCGCGCGACGCCGAGGCACACATCCAGGCGCTCATCGAGCGTTGGGCGAATGCCGTGCAGCAGCAAGACCTGGAGACAATCATTGCGGATCACGCGACGGACCTTGTGATGTTCGATGTCCCACCCCCGAACGAACTCAGGGGAATTGAGGCCTACCGCGATAGCTGGGGCCCGTTCTTCGAGCACTTCAAGCAGGGCGGCGTTTTCGCGATCGAGCGGCTGGATGTCACGGCGGGCGACCGGGTTGCTTTTGCTACCGCATTGCTGCGGTGCGGCACCAGGGAAGAGCTTGAAAAGGACCCGGCAACCCGCCTCCGGCTCACCGTCGGATTACGGAAGGAAGGTGACCTTTGGATCATCGCTCACGAGCATCACTCGTATCCTTACAAGCCGGACTGAGCAGCGCATCGGGGTCGAGCGATCGTGACAGCGCGAGTGGTGCAATTGGCGGAGGAGGAAACTCATGCCGGTTCTCAGAACATCAGAGCCTGAAGGTCAAGACGAGATCCTTCCTCGGCCATGGGCGCGAAAAGCCGCCGCGGTCAGGAAAGCCGGGCGGATCGTCGCCCTGACCGGGGTCATACTGCCGCTTCTCATGATCGGCGGGATGAAGTTCACGGCTGTTGAGATCGAGGCGTTGAGGCCGCTGATCGGCGGCACGCCTTGGCTCGCCTGGATGTATCCGGTATTTGGTGAAGCCGGTGCCTCTTATGTGCTTGGCGTCGTCGAGATCGCGACCGCGCTTCTCCTGATTGCCTCTCCCTGGTCGACGCGCGCCGGTGTCGCCGGCGGGGCAGTGGCCGCCCTGATTTTCCTGGTCACCTGTTCGATCATGGTTGCCCTGCCGATCTGGGAGCCTGCGTTGGGCTTTCCCGCGCTCGGTCCCGCCGGTCAGTTCCTGATCAAGGACATTGCGCTGCTCGGCATCGCGCTTGTCATACTGGGCGAAAGCCTGAACAGATTAAACAAATCGGCTACCTAAGCGAATCCAGGCCGAAGGCGAGTGGCAGACCACGCCATCCGCACAGCCGCGCCAAATGGCGGGGCGCCACCTGCTGCGACATTGTGGGACAGGCACAGGCTGCCTGCGCGCCCACCCGGACTACACCTTCGACTAGATCGAAAACGCCCCGCTCGCCACCACGATGCCGCGTCCAGAGACGCTCACTGAGCCGGCATCTACATCTACCTCGATGATGCTGGTACGTCCGAGCGCCGTGCCTTGCTCGATCTTGATTGCGCCGGGCTGTGCAAGACCGTGTGCAACGAGATGTGCGGCGAGCGGACCAGCCGCCGTACCGGTTGCCGGATCCTCGGAAATGCCAACAGTCGGGTTGAAAAAGCGTGCATACGCCGTGGTTTCGGGCAGCCGTGGATCGAGTGAGAAGACGTAGCAGCCTTCCCCGCCGACCTGGTTGAGCAGGTCGAAAAGCTGTTTGGCATCCGGCGAAATCCGGTCGACGGCTTCGCGATCGCGGATCGGCACCAGGAGATGGGCAGCACCGGTCGAGACCACCTGGCAAGGCACGACCTCAGCCGCTATTTCTTCAGCATTAAGGCCGAGTGCCGTGGCAAGAGTGCCAAGGTTTGAGAGCTGCCGGCCGGCCGCTGGGGCTTCTTGCTGCATAATGATCCTTTCGAGTTTCCCTTGGCTTTGCCAGATAGCCAATGGATACACCAAGTCGCCGATCTGTTGGTGAAACCATGTTGGCCCATCGCCCAGATCGAGCCGCCCCGCTGCAGCGAGCCACCACCAAGCCCCTAGCGTGTTGTGGCCGCCTGCACCGAAAACCTCTACGCCTTTCGGCGTGAAAGAGCGCAACTTCCAGTCGGCGTCCTCCCGGGTCGCCGGTAGCACAAAGGTTGTCTCGGACTGGTTGAACTCACGTGCAATGTTCTGCATGAGCTCGAGCGCCAACTCGCCACCGCCGTCGACCACCGCAAGTGAATTGCCCGTCAGCGGCTCTACCGCGAAGACATCGACGAAATGAAATGGAATTGTTCTGCTCATGGTTTCCTCCGATGACCCGCGGGCCCGTTTCAGTCGTTCGGCTGAATGTTGGGACGGTTGCCAATGTCCTGCATTGCAGAACAATCTCTAGCGAAGATGCGAGAGCACGTTGAGCAGTTTGCCGGTCGGGTCGGCAATGAAGAAACGTCTTACGCCCCACGGTTCGTCGGTCAAATCATAGACCAGTCTGCAACCGATCTCGTTTGCGCGAAGATAAACCGCGTCGACATTGTCGACCTCGATCGACAGATCGGGCACCGGCGTGCCTGAGCCGCCCTCGCTGGCGATGCTGATCTGGGGGATGGTGGTTTCGCTGGACGCCAGCGTGACGAGCCACCCGTGATCCATGACGGCATCGAGCCCGAACAGGTCGGTATAGAACTTCCGAACATCCGGAATGCTGTCTGTGGCGATATTCGAGACGATGCGCAGCACGGTCATCCCAACTCTCCTTTCCGCGGCTTGGATGATAACGCATTGCTGCGCGCCGCGGAGCACGTCTTGAATAAAATAAGGCGCCCGATCACCTGAGCCTGGCGGGTGGCCCGTGCACGGCCCGCAGCAGGCTTCATTAACGCTGTTCACGCCTAAGTTGTGTCAACAGATGTCACCAGTCGCCCAAGACGGATAATGTCGCAGTTGACAGGCGAGTGATTTCGAATTACGAGTGACGAAATTCAAAATTCGTCACTCGTAATTGAGCAAATGAAACACGATGAATGATACCCTTGATACCCTCGACACGGCGGCCGACGTGGTCCGGCAGGAGAATGTCGCGCGCATCCTCGATTGCGCAGAGCGGCTGTTCCGCCACTACGGCTACGGCAAGACCAATGTCGCCGACATAGCGCGTGAACTCGGCATGTCGACGGCCAACATCTATCGTTTCTTCGCCTCCAAGGTCGAGATCCACCAGGCCGTTTGCGGCCGCATGCTCGCTACCTGCTACCAACTGACCTACGACGCCTGCCATGGTCCCGGAACAGCCAGCGAAAAGCTTCGCCGCTACGTTCAAACGCATTATCAGTGGACCCGCGACACCATGCTCGACCAGGAGAAGGTGCACGAAATGGTCGTCGTTGCCATCGAACGCGACTGGCATGTCATCGAGAAGCATATCGACAGGATCCGCGGCTTGGTGGCGGAGGTGATCAGCGACGGTATCGCAACCGGCGAGTTTGCCGATCAGGACCCGGAAGTCGCTTCGCGATGCTTCAGCGCCGCTATCATCACCCTCTGTCACCCGCAGATGGTCGCCCAGTGCCTTGCCAAAAAGAATCGGGCGATGCCGGACGAGCTTATCGAGTTTGCGATCAGGGCCTTGAAAAAATGACCGGCATCCGCCGGTCGTCGACAATCCATATCCAGTTCGGGAGTACGCAAGTGCCTTTGTCCAAATCCATCATGAACAGGCTGCCGGCCATTGGTCCGGCTCTGGTCGTCGTCGCGGCGCTTGGGCTCGCCGGCTGCTCGCAAGAAAAAGTGGAAGTCAAGGACATCGTCCGGCCGGTCAAGGTCGTCGAGATCGCCAAGGCGAACGATACCCGAGAGCTTTCCTACTCCGGATCGGTGCGCGCCCGCACCGAGATGAACCTTGGCTTCCGCATCAACGGCAAGATCACCGAGCGCTTGGTCGACATCGGCCAGCGCGTGAAGCCGGGCGATGTTCTTGCCCGCATCGATCCCGCCGACTACGACCTTTCAGTCAACAGCGCCGAGGCCAGCCTCGAGGCGGCCGAGCGGCAGGTCGAGACGACAGGCCTTGCCCGCCGTCGTGCCGAACAGTTGTTTGCCAAGAACTTTGCATCGAAATCGCAGCTCGAACAGGCGACGCTCAGCTATGATCAGGCGGTCGCCACCCGAAACTCCGCCCGCTCAGCGCTAGACCAGGCGAAAAACCAGGTCCTCTACACCGACCTCAAGGCGGACAGGAGCGGCATCGTCACATCAGTCGCCGCCGATGTCGGTCAGGTGGTCGGCTCCGGCACGCCGGTTGTGACGGTTGCCGTTGATGGCGAAAAGGAAGTGCTGATCGCCGTTCCGGAAATGGATATCGCCCAGTTCAGGCCGGGCAAGAATGTCAGGGCAAGCTTCTGGTCCGACGATGCGCTGACGCTCGACGGCAAGGTCCGTGAAGTCGCCGGCAGCGCCGATCAGCAGTCGCGTACCTTTGCCGTTCGCGTCAGCCTGCCCAACGATCCTCGCGTGCTTCTCGGCATGACCGCGAACATCGAGGCTTCGGCGGCCAACAGCAGCCCGCAAAGCGTATCGATCCCGTTGAGCGCACTGGCGCAAAAAGATGGCCAGCAGATCGTCTGGACCGTGGACCGCAACGGCGAGACCGTCCATGCGCGTCCGATCAAGGTCGCCGAGTTCACGGCCGACGGCGTGCATGTTGCCGAAGGATTGAGCCCCGGCGATGTCGTCGTTGCGGCGGGCACGCAATTCATGGCCGAAAATCTAAAAGTCAAGCTGACCGGCGATGCGGTGCAACAGTCCGCATCGGCGGACGATGATGGCGATGCCGCCAAGCGCGTGCGCTGACGGCCAAGAATAAAACGGCTTTTCCTCGCATCGGCGCAAGCTGCGAGGTCAAGCGGTTCATGGTTTCCGGGCGGCAGGTGCCCGATTGTCGAGACGTCAGGTCGATGTAACCCCCACATCGATCCTTGCGTCCCACCGCGATGAGTGTCTCTCCGCTCGGAAAGCCTCGCCGCCCGGAAGCCAGCATTAGAAGCTCCGTGGGCATGCCGTGTGCGTGCGCTGACGATCAGACAAATGGACTGGCGCTATGACCACCGACACCAATGAAAAGCGGCCCTTCAATCTTTCGCGCTGGGCAATCGGGCACCCGAGCATTGCGCGGTTCCTGTTCGGCTTGATCATCGTTGCCGGTGCGCTCGGCCTGATGCGCATGGGCCAGAAGGAAGACCCGGACTTCACCTTCCGCGTCATGGTCGTCCAGGCTGTCTGGCCGGGGGCCTCGATCCAGGAGATGGAGGACCAGGTCGTCAACAAAATCGAGCGCAAGCTGCAGGAAACGCCGCATCTCGATTTCGTCCGTTCCTACACGCGCGCCGGCAGCGCCATCATCACCTTGCAGGTGGAAGGCGACACCAATCCCACGCAGGTCGCGGATGCCTTTTACCAGGTACGCAAGAAGGTCGGCGACATCGCCAATGAGCTGCCTCAGGGGCTGCTCGGGCCCTACTTCAACGATGAGTTCGGCGACACTTTCATCACCTTGCATTCGATCAGCGGCGACGGCTACAGCTATCCCGAGCTGAAGAAATTAGCCATCCAGGCGCGTGACATGCTGCTGACGACGCCCGGCGTCGAAAAGGCCGTGATCATCGGCGACCAGCCGGAAAAACTCTACATCGACGTTTCGTCCAAGGTGCTTGCCGAGCGTGGCCTGACGCTCACCGATCTGCAGAACGCGATCAAGGGCCAGAACAATGTCGATCCGGCAGGCTCGGTCGATACCGGCCAGCGTTCGGTGCGCATCTCGGTCGAAGGCAACGTGACGGAGGCGGCCGACATCCGCGAACTTCGCCTGCGCGCCGGCAACCAGGTGACGCGCCTCGGCGACATCGCAACCGTGACCACAGGTCTTGAAGACCCCTATCAGCGCAAATATCGCTTCAATGGCCACGATAGCGTCCAGGTCGGCGTCGTCATGGCCAAGGGCTTCAACGTCACCGATGTCGGTAAGGAGGTCGAGGCGACCTATCACCGCTTCGAAGAGGCGTTGCCTTACGGCGTTTCGGTCGATCAGATCGCCGACCAGCCGGAAGTCGTCAGAGAAGCGGTGAGCGAGTTCATGAAGGCGCTTGGCGAGGCGCTGCTGATCGTGCTTGTCGTCTCGTTCCTGACGATCGGCTGGCGTTCGGGCCTGGTGATCGCGATCACCATTCCGCTCGTTCTGGCCGCCACCTTCGCCATCATGTATGAGATCGGCATCGATCTGCAGCGCATTTCGCTCGGCGCGCTGATCATCGCGCTCGGCCTGCTCGTCGACGACGCGATGATCGTCGTCGAAATGATGGAGCGCAAGCTCGAGGAAGGACTGGTCAAGGTCGAGGCGGCGAGCTTCGCCTATACCTCGACGGCCTTCCCGATGTTGTCCGGCACGCTGATCACCACCGCCGGCTTCATTCCGGTCGGCTTCGCGGCCTCGACGGCCGGTGAATACGTACGCACGCTGTTCTACGTCGTCGGCATCGCGCTGGTCGTCTCCTGGTTCGTGGCGGTCTACTTCACGCCGTGGCTTGGTCATATGATCCTCAAGCAGCGAAAACACGCCGGCAGCCATCACGATGTTTTCGATACGCCCTTTTACCGCCGGCTTCGCGCCACCGTCGGCTGGTCCGTGCGCCACCGCATCATCGTGCTGGTCATGACACTGGTGACCTTCGCAACCAGCCTGTGGGCGTTCCAGTTCATCCCGCAGAATTTCTTCCCGCAGTCATCGCGTCCGGAAATCCTTGTCGACCTCTGGCTGCCGGAGGGCACCAGCATCAAGGAAGTCGAGACGCAGGCCAAGGCGCTCGAAACCAGGATGATGGACGACAAGGACAAGCGCTTCATCGCCACCTATATCGGTGAGGGCGCGCCGCGCTTCTTCCTGCCGCTCGACCAGCAGCTTCGCAATCCGAACTTCGCCCAGCTTCTGGTGATGGCCAATGACGAACCGGCCCGCGAACGGCTGATCGTCAAGCTGCGCACCATTCTGGCCGAGGATTTCCCGTCGGTCCGCGCCAAGGTCGACCGCCTGTTCCTCGGGCCACCCACGGGCTGGCCGGTGCAGATGCGCGTCATGGGCCCGGATCGCCAGGAGGTGCGCCGCATCGCCGACGAGGTGAAGGCGAAGTTCCAGGCAAATCCGCTGCTCGGCGCCGTTCACGACGACTGGCTGGAGCCGGTGCCGGAGATGAAGCTGGTGATCGACCAGGATCGCGCCCGGGCGCTCGGCGTCACCTCGCAGCGCATCCGCCAGATGCTGCAGGCAAGCATGTCGGGAGCGCCGCTCGATGATTTCCGCGACGGCGAGGAGACCGTTTCGATCGTCGCCCGTGAACCGGCGGCGAGCCGCCACCTGCTGTCGGCGGTCGACTCCATCTCTGTCCCGACGGATTTCGGTGGCTTCGTGCCGCTGTCGCAGGTCGCCAAGGTCGTCCCGGTGCTGGAGCAAGGCGTCGAATGGCGGCGCGACCGCCTGCCGACCATCAGCGTGCGTGCCACGCTGCCGGATGGCGTGCAGTCGAACGATGTCGTTATGAAGATGTACAGCGAGATGCAAGGCCTGCGCGACGGTCTGGCACCCGGCTACAACATCGAGATCCAGGGCGGCGCCGAGGATTCGGCCGAAAGCCAGTCCTCCATTGCTGCGAAAGCTCCGATCATGCTGGCCGTCATCGTCGTGCTGCTGATGATCCAACTGCAGCACTTCGGCAAAGCGATGCTGGTGCTGGCGACCGGTCCCCTCGGCATCATCGGCGCGGCGGCGGCACTTTTGATCAGTGGCGCACCGTTCGGCTTCGTCGCCATCCTCGGCGTGATCGCGCTGCTTGGCATCATCATGCGCAACTCGATCATCCTGGTCGACCAGATCGACCAGGATATCGCGGCCGGCATGGAGCGCTCGGAGGCCATCATCGGCTCGGCGGTCCGCCGCTTCCGGCCGATCATGCTGACGGCACTGACGGCGGTCCTGGCGCTGATCCCGATTTCGCGCGGCGTCTTCTGGGGTCCGCTCGCCTATGCCATGATGGGCGGCATCCTCGTCGCCACGGTGCTCACCATCCTTGTCCTCCCGGCAGGCTATGCCTTGTTCTTCGGCAGGGAGCGCAAGAAGGCCGAAGATGCGGAGCAGGCGGCCGAGCCGACCGCCGAGCGGAAGCTGGCGGAAAACGATGACCAGCCGCAACTGCCCCTGGCGGCCGAATAGCGGTCGAGGCAGTCGCGTGGGTCGGCGCCGCCCCTCATTGCCCTGCCGGGCATTTCTCCCCGTATAGTGACGGGGAGAAAGACGGCTCGCAAAGGATTTCGCCAATATCCAGCGCTGCAAAAAACGCGCCGAGGGTGCGGCCAGCCCCTTCTCCCGGTTCACGGGGAGAAGATGCCGGCAGGCAGATGAGGGGCGGCGCCGAAATCGACAATTAATCTCAAGTGATTGATTGGCACTGATCTCGCCTGGAGCACAAATTCGTTACCGAACACGGCACGAGTCGATACAACGATACCGCTAGTCTAAACCGGGAAAGGCAGGAGCGCTGGAGGAGGACGTGATGACCGTAGCTCAGACACCGGTGATGCTGCGCCGGCCGATCGACGGACGCCACCGTCAGATGTTCGTCGATGGCGCCTGGGTCGACGCCCGCTCGGGCCGCACCATGGAGACCCGCAATCCGGCCACCGGCGCGGTCATTGCCACGGTGCCGCGCGGCGACCGCCAGGATGTCGAGCTGGCGGTGGCGGCGGCGCGCAAGGCCTTCGACGGGCCGTGGAGCCGGTTTAAGCCCTATGAGCGGCAGGTGCTGCTGCTCAGGATCGCCGACCTCTTCGAAAAGCATTGGGAGGAGATCAGCCGCTCGGACACGACCGACATGGGCATGCCGATCGTGCGCACCCTGGCCAACCGCAACCGCGTCATCGGTATGCTGCGCTACTACGCCGGCATGGCGACCTCCCTGCATGGCGAGACGATCGAGAACTCGCTGCCGGGCGAAATCGTTTCCTTCACGCGCAAGGAGCCGGTCGGCGTCGTCGGCGCCATCATCCCGTGGAACGCACCGACGGCCGCTTCGATCTGGAAGATCGGGCCGGCGCTGGCGACCGGCTGCACGGTGGTGCTGAAACCTTCGGAAGAGGCGCCGCTGACGCCGCTTCTGATCGCCGACATCATGAACGAGGCCGGCGTTCCGCCAGGCGTCGTCAACATCGTGACCGGCACTGGCGCCGAGGCAGGTGCCGCACTTGCCGAGCATATGGGCGTCGACAAGATCGTCTTCACCGGCTCGACGGCAACCGGCCAGTCGATCGTCCGCGCCTCGGCCGGCAACCTCAAGCGCGTCTCGCTGGAACTCGGCGGCAAGTCGCCGGTCATCGTCTGCGCCGACGCCGATCTCGACACAGCAGTGCCGGTGGCGGCGATGTCGGTCTTCGCCAATTCCGGCCAGATCTGCATCGCCGGCTCGCGCCTGTTCGTCGAGCGCTCCATCCATGACGAGTTCGTCGAGCGGCTGGCGGCCTATGCCAAGGGTCTCAGGATCGGCGACGGCATCGACCCGGCAACCGAAATCGGTCCGCTCGTCTCGGCAAAGCAGTTGCAGCGGGTCACTGGTTACCTCGAAGCCGGCACGGCGGAGGGCGCAATCCTCGTCACCGGTGGCACGCGCCTTGTGGAAGGCGCGCTGGCCGCCGGCAATTTCGTCGCGCCGACCGTCTTTGCCGGCGTTTCGGACGACATGAAGATCGCGCGCGAGGAGATCTTCGGGCCGGTCATTTCCGCACTGCCGTTCGACACGCTCGATGAGGCGGTCGAGCGAGCCAACAACACGCCTTATGGTCTTGCAGCGGGGGTCTTCACCAGCAATGTCGCCACCGCGCACCAGCTATCGCGAAAAATCCGCGCCGGCTCGGTCTGGGTGAACACCTATCACGCCATAGATCCGGCCGTGCCCTTCGGTGGCTACAAGATGAGCGGCTACGGCCGCGAGGGCGGCGCCGAGCACCTCGACGAGTATCTCAACACCAAGGGCGTGTTCATCAAGATCGCTTGAGCGATCCGCCTGCCAATCCTCCACCGCGGCGCTGACCGCAAGATGCGGCAAAGCCTGAAACAAAAAACCCGCCTCGGCGGCGGGTCGTTGCTCGGGTAGTGTCTCAGTTTGAAATCTGATTTTTCGCTTTGAGCGAGATCGGGTCCGTCTCGATTAGCCGAAGCGATCTCACCATGTCGGCAGTTTGAGTCTTGTAATTGAGAAAATGTGGCGTGGTGAGGTGCGCCTCATAGGCTGCTTGATCAGCGTAGCCTTCAATCACCAGCACCTTATCGCAGCTTCCCTTGACCGACAGCGCGTACAGGAAGATGACCCCAGGTTCTAGCCGCACCGAGGCTTCAATCTCTTCTGATAGGAGTGCGCCGTAAGCCTCGATCTGGTCGGGATCGATCTCCAGTTCTGCTATCCTGACAATCATTCGCTATTCCGCTTCTTGTACCGGTCGCAATGCGCATGACGCGGACGGCGTTGCCGATCACGTCGGCGGGGCGCTTCTGGCCTTTAGATCCGGTTGGCATGGCTACTCTCCTGAAGCGGCGGGCATGGCAGATCGGCATATGAGCAGAAAACGCAGCAACTGAGCGAGCTCGCGACGGGCCTCTGGAAGCAAATCGGATCGAGCGCGGCGGTCCGCACTCGATCCTTTCAGGCCGATATCAAATAACGAACAGCCAGTTGGCGAGCAGCATCACCACGACGCCGGCGATCAGCGTCAGGTAGGGCAGGATTCCCGCCTTTTTGACGGCGAGATCGGACGAATTCATGCCGAGATCAGCCAGCATGTGGTCGGGGAATTTGCCCTTGTCCTGGATGTAATGCCGGAAGCAGAACACCGGGATGATGAGGGCAGCCGTGATCAGCCCTGCCCACAGCGCCATCGGGTTCCAGACCTTGGCGCCGGCGCCCATGAAGATCATGTTGACATAGGCAAGGATGGCGCCGAGGCCGAGCAGCCAGCTCGGCGCGCGCCACGGCCGCGCGATATGGCCGTTGTCGATGCGATGGATCCAGCCGGCATTGAGGTTGAGGAAGTTGAAGATGATGTAGCCGCAATTCGACACGGCGAGGATGAAGAAGAAGCTGGTTGCGTCGGCCGAGGCGATGGCCAGCACGGCCAGGTTGAAGATCAGGTCGGTCCACATCGCCCGGGTCGGGGCGCCATGCTCGTTGACGTGGCTGAGATAGCGCGGCAGCCAGCCATCGACGGAGCCCTGGTAGAGGGTGCGCGAGGAGCCCGCCATCGCCGTCATGATGCACAGCACCAGGGCCAGGATCATCAGCATCACCAGAAGGCTATGGATCAGCTGGCCGCCGCCGACCATGCTGGCCAGTGCATCGGCGACGCCGGAGCCGTCGACGATCGGGGTCGCCAGCATGCCGTTCAAGCCGAGCACGCCCTGGAAGGTGAACGGCACCAGGATGAACAGCAGCATGCACAGCAGGCCGGAATAGAAGATCGCCTTGAAGGTGTCGGTGCCGGGATTCTTGAACTCGGAGGTGTAACAGACGGCGGTCTCGAAACCGTAGGTCGACCAGGCGGCGATGAACATACCGCCGAGAACTAGCGTCCAGCCGGCGATGTTCCACGCCCCGGGCTCGGGCGCATAGGCGGCCGCGAGCGGCACCAGCGGCGAGAAATTCGCCCAGTCGATCTGGCCAGTGATGATCGGCACGACGCCGACGATCAGCATCGGAATGATCACGAACAGGCCGATATATTTCTGCACGTTGGCCGTCCCCAGGATGCCGCGATGCTGGATGGAGAAGATGATCAGCATCAGCACTGCGCCGATGAAAAAGGTGGCATTGAAGGTGAAGGAGACCGGGCCCAGCGTGTGACCGTAGAGCGTCCAGTTGCGGATCGCCGGTGTGGCGGCCGCGCTCACCGCCGCAATGGCGTCGGCGACACTCGCCCCGGCATTGGCCGCGATATAGGCAAGGACTTCCGGCGAGGTGTCGGTAAACAGCGGCACCGGCGCCAGCGCGTTGAGGATGTAGGCGGCGGCGATCGAGCAGCCGAGCGACAGCACCGGCGACCAGGCGAACCAGTTGCACCACACCGACAGCGGCGCGATGAACTTGGAGTAACGCAGCCAGGCGGTGGCGCCATAGATCGAGGCGCCACCGGACTTGTTCGGAAACAGGCCGGCGATTTCGGCATAGGTGAAGGATTGCAGGAAGCCCATGATCATGGACACGGTCCAGATCAGGAAGGCCAGCTTGCCGGTCGTGCCGGCAATGCCGCCGATCGAAAACAGGACGAGGGCGGGAACGCCGCTTGCCACCCAGAAGGCGCCGCGCCAATCGATGTTGCGGTGCAGCTTCCCTTCGGCAGGCGGCACCAAGGCAGAGACTATCGTGCTCATTTACGTGAATTCCCCATTTCTGATGTTCCCCATCGGCGACAGCCGACACCTCGCGATGCGTCACCGCCGCACGCGTTGAACGACCTCAGGCGTTTTCCGCTCAGTAGTATTTTTTTCTTGGCAGTGAAGATTGACGCGTCGCGCTTTCACGTCAAGCATTTTGTGAAGCTGTGCACATCGGAGATGTGGAACACGCGCCGACGGCACTCGCCGCCAGCTGATTTCAGGCGAGAAATCGACTTTGCGCGGGCATGGCTTGCGCCATTCGCGATCCTTGAAACGGGCGTCAGGAGCGCGGTCTGTTTTTTTGCGGGTCGTAATGGGCGAAGGCGACGACCCGCGCCGGCAGCCGCTTGCTGTGGCCGTCGAGCTTGCCGATCTCGACCTCGGTGCCGATGGCGGAATGGGTGACGTCGAGCCTGGCCAGCGCGATGTTTTTGTTCAGCATCGGCGAGCGCATGCTCGAAGTGACCTCGCCGATCTGGGCGCGGCCGACATGGACGCAATCGCCATGGCCGACCGCGACATTGGCGTCGATGACGAGGCCGACCAGTTTCTTCTGCGGGTTTTCCTTGCGCCGGATCAGCGCCTCGCGGCCGATGAAATCGTCGGTCTTGCTCTTCAGCGGCACGGTGAAGCCGATGCCGGCCTCGAACGGATCGGTCTGGTCGGAAAATTCATAGCCGGCAAAGATCAGCCCGGCCTCGATGCGCACCATGTCGAGCGCCTGCAGCCCCATCGGCTTCAAGCCATGCGGCTGGCCGGCCTCCCAGATGGCGTCGAACACCTTTTCGGCATCGCGTGGATGGCACCAGATCTCGTAGCCGAGCTCGCCGGTATAGCCGGTGCGCGAGACGACGACGGGAATGCCGTTGCCGCCGCCGATGCGGGCGACGGCGAAGCGGAACCATTCGAGTTCCTCGATCGACGGCTGCAACGGCGAGGTCCAGATGATCTCCTTGAGGATGTCGCGGCTCTTCGGCCCTTGCACGGCGACATTGTGCATCTGGTCGGTCGACGAGCGCACCAGCACGTTGAGGCCGAGGCTCATTGCCGTCTCGCGCAGCCATTCGCCGGAAAGATCGTCGCCGCCGACCCAGCGGAAATTATCCTTGCCGAGCCGAAGCAGCGTGCCGTCGTCGATCATGCCGCCATGCTCGTAGCATATAGCGGAATAGACGACTTGGCCGACGCCGAGCTTCTTGATGTCACGGGTCAGCGTGTATTGCAGCAGCGCTTCGGAATCCGGGCCGGTGACCTCGAATTTGCGCAGCGGCGACAGGTCCATGATGACGGCGGCCTGTCGGCAGGCCCAGTATTCGTCGATCGGGCCTTGCCTGGCGAAGGAATTGGCCAGCCAATAGCCCCTGTACTCGACGAAGTTGCGGGTGTGTTTGGCAAAGCTCGAATGAAATGATGTCTCGCGGGTCATTTTCGGTTCCGAATCGGGCGTCATGCGTCTGGCGATCGCTCGCGAGAATTTGTGCTGGCCGGAATAGGTCCGCACATGGATGTCGGTCAGGTTCCAGCCATTGGCCGGCGTCGTGTCGTCCGGGCAGGCCGACGAAACGCAAACGATGTCGGTCAAGGCGCGCAGCAGCACATAGTCGCCCGGCCGCGACCACGGCTCGTCGGACACCATGACGCCATGCGCGTCGATCGCCGTGTTGAAGAAGAAGTTGATCGCCATCCAGCCCGCGCGCGGGGTGACGCCCTTGTCGGCGAGCGCGCGGTTGAAATTCTCCGAGCAGTTGGGGTGACCGGGATAGCCGATGTCGTCGTAATATTTGGCGGCGCAAGCGAGCGCGAATGCATCGTGCCGGCCGCATGTGTCCTGCACCACTTCGACCAGCGGCTCCATGTCCTGGTCGTAATATTTCGAGTGCAGGCCTGGCATCGGATAGCTCGAGCCCATCAGCGTGCGGGTCGTCGTCACGTCGAGCGGATGATCGCTGCCCTTGTCGAGCTTGCGCGCCGAAAAGCACTGGAAGTCGGTGCATTGGCGCCCGTCGACATCGATGATCTGCAGATAGTCGCCTGCCTTGACGAAGTAGGCTTCCGCGGTCGCCGAATGGACGCGCAGGTCGAGCACCGGATCGGCTAGCGGATCGCCCAATTGCGACTTCGCCACCGGACGGATCGTGGCGCGGCGGACGATGACGCTGAGCGGTGTCGCCGTGTCGTGGCCGTCGACCAGCATCGGGCCACCGGGGGCGGCAATCAGCATCGATCCATCGCGGGCGATGGTAAAAGCTTGTTCGGTGGCGCCGCCGAAAACGCGAACCGCCTTGGCCCGATCGAGCTGCACCTGGCGTCGCTCGAGCCCCCGGCGCAAGGATGCGAGGCTGTCGTCGCCCTCGGCGAGCAGCGCCTTGATGCCGGCGGCGTTGCTGTTCGATTTCTCACCGAAAATGCCGGGATCGGTCGCGCCGCTGCTGTCCCATGCCAGCAGCTCGCATGCCTGCCCGCCCTCGACATCGCGCACTGTGACAATGTCGCCGGACTCGACCTCGATCAGCACCGCGCCATTGCCCTGAACCGAGTATCGCTCCATCCCGGCCGGCAGCGCGATCTGGCCGGGCCGCAGGATCAGGCTCGGCCGCGGCGGTCCGGCGGCGACGGCAGGGTAGGGCGACTGGCTCATCTCAACCCTTCTCCGAGCGAGAAACAAGTTTGCCTAGGGGTAAAATTATTTTCGCTGAGAGAATAGCAGCGGGGAGGGATTTGGCAAGAAGGTGGCGGTGTCGTCATTGGCACTGTCGTTCAGGTAGGTTTTTGCCGACCCCGAATGTCGCTGCCCTCATATGAGGCTTTCGCGTTCAGACAATACAATACACTCGACGACAAGGTGCTGATACAACCGGTGGGTGCCGAAGTTTATGCCCGGCCCGTTGATGGAGATGACGGATGAGGCTTTTCATGCGCGTATCAACCCGGTTTACAGTGAAAGTATGTTGCGGTCTTCTGGTCTCTGCCCTCGTCTGCGGATGCGATCTCACAGGTAAATCAAGCCTGACGTCCACTTTGACTCGTGAGGAGCGTCTGAAGGTTGCCGCAGACGCCTATTACAATAACCAATGTCAAAAGCAGTGGGCGCTGCTTTGGCCAATGGCGCGAGAAGGCGATGGCGAAGCGCTTTCAGAGCTTGCCTCTGAGCTTGGGGGAAGGCTCGAGATCCCTGCCTCGGATACGGATATCAAAATTGATATGGGAGCTAGGTCATTTGCCAACGTGCTTGTCATGACGATCTACGCTGCGACAGCGTCAAAATATCCTGACAAGCGCCATCTCTACTACATCTTTGATCCCGCTAGATGGAACAAGGGCGATGTAACGGTCGTATCCATGCGCTCCGGCCGGATCAGTTATAGCTCAATCAAGGCTCCCCCGCCAACTTCAATAACAAAGTTGGAAAATTGCCTTTCTCAGGCAAACGCCTCGAACGTTGGTGACAGATGCGTCGCTCAGGCCATCAAATTGGGGCTCATTCCGAGCTTTTCCGAATATAGTAAAGCCATGGATGCAGTTCCGACTACGTACCGCCCGAACCATTGCATTCGTCGTCCTTGGTAATTTAACAGGATATTACCGAATGTCAGAAGGTGACTTGACCTCCGAGGAAGTAGTGTTGGGCCGCTCCGTCTACGAGATGCAATCGACTACGGCAAAGCGCCTATCGCGCAGAGTCCGAAAATTATCCAGCTACAATTCCTCAGAATGCCCGATCGTCACGCCATACTCGGCCGCGGAATCGAGAATGGTTTGCCACAGGCTCTCGGCGAAGGTCGCGAACACCAGCACATTGAACACCGCCTGTCCATTCTGATCAGGCCCACGCCAGAGCGTGACGCTGGTGTGGTCAATCGACGTCGCAGCGGCAGCGCCCACCGCGAAGGCATCGGGATGCAAATCGATCGACGACAGCTTCGCAAGCATCGCGCGCGCCTTTTCCCCGGATAGGCTGATCAGCGCCCGCGCATGCGATTGGTCGGACAGCGAGGCCGAGCCGGCGAAAGCGGAGCCAAGCGCCTCGGCCGAATGCTTGCCGGCTTTGGACAGGACGAAGAACTGGTCCGGTCCCGACCAGATCAGCGTCGCATCCGCCGTGCCGACCGCCTTGGGCGTATTCGGAATCCCCATACCGAAATGGATCTCGGCAGTGCGTGCCAGTTCCGCTCCTTTACCGCGCCTCGCCATTACCTGGATCAGGTCGAAATTTCGGATCTCGTTCAACGAAACGCCGGCGCCAGTGCCGCGCGCGCCATATGCGCCCGGCACCAGCGCGTGCTCGAGCGGACTGCGGGGAACCCAGGAAAACTCAGCCACGCTGGCGCCCTCCATCCGGATCATAGAAGACTGGACTGCACAATTCGACATCATAGTCTTCGCCGCGCACCGGGTCATGCGCATGGACGATCTCGCCGAGGCGCTTGCGGCCGCGTTCGACAAGCCCGAGCCCGATCCATTGGTCGAGCGTCGGCGAAAAACAGACCGAGGTGACGTAACCCTGATCGTTATCCGGGCCGGGTGTCTGCCCTTTCGGCACGATATGCGCGCCGGAGCGCAGGCGACGCGTCTTGTCCGTCGGCTTGATGCCGACCACGACCTGGCGGTCCGGGCCGACCAGCGCCTCACGCCCGGCCATGTCGCGGCCGACAAAGTCCTTCTTGGTCGACATCATCTTGCCCAGGCCGAGATCGCCGGCCGTCGTCGTGCCGCTCAGCTCCGGCCCGGCGACATGGCCCTTTTCGATGCGCATGACGCCGAGCGCCTCGGTGCCGTAGGGCGTCGCGCCGAATTGTTTGCCGGCTAGCATCAGATTGCGCACCAGCGCGTCGCCGTAGCGGGCCGGAACGGAAATCTCGAACGCCATCTCGCCAGAGAACGAAATGCGGAACAGCCGCGCCCCGATGCCGCCGCGAAGGGATACCTTCCGCGCGCCCATGAACGGAAAACTCTCGTTGGAGAGGTCCTCGGATTCATCAACGACCTGTTTCAGCAACTCCCGCGCGCTCGGCCCGGCGATCGAGAATTGCGCCCACTGGTCGGAGACCGACGTCAGCTGCACGTCGAGTTCTGGGAACAGCACCTGCCGGCAGAATTCGAGATGCTGCATCACCGGGCCGGCCTTGGCGGTGGTGGTGGTCAGGAAATAATGATCTTCGGCCAGCCGCGACGTGGTGCCGTCGTCACAGACCATGCCGTCCTCGCGCAGCATCAGCCCGTAGCGGGCTTTTCCCACGGCGAGATTGGAGAAGGTGTTGATGTAGACGCGGTCGAGGAAGGCGCCGGCATCCGGGCCGTGCACGTCGATCTTGCCGAGCGTCGAGACGTCGCAGAATCCGACGCCGCCGCGCACCGCCTTGACCTCGCGGGTGACCGATTCCAGCCAGTCCTTCTCGCCGGCGCGCGGATACCATTGCGCGCGCTTCCACAGGCCGGTGTCGACGAACACCGCGCCCTGTTCGGCCGCCCAGTGATGCGACGGCGTCAGCCGCGTCGCATGGAAATTCTCGTCGCGATGATGACCGGCGAAGGCGCCGATGGCGACCGGCACATAGGGCGGGCGATAGATCGTCGTGCCGGTCTCGGGGATGGATTTGCCTGATACCGCCGCCATGATGGCGAGGCCGGCGACGTTCGAGGTCTTGCCCTGGTCGGTGGCCATGCCGAGCGTCGTGTAGCGTTTCAGATGCTCGACGGATTCAAAACCTTCGCGCTGCGCCAGTTCGATGTCCGCAGCGGTGACGTCGTGCTGGTAGTCGACAAAGGCTTTCCCTTTGCCGGCAACATGCCAGAGCGGGGTCAGCGAAAAAGCCTCGTCGTCAGCGACTGGCGGAGCGCCGGCATTGCCGCTGTGTCCGGCACTCTGCGCTGCCGCCGCACCGGCGGCGAATCCCTGTCGCAGGCAGGCGCCGAGCCCAAAAGCGCCGTTGGCGGCACCGGCGGCCACCATGCCGGGAGGCGCGCCGTCCGGCACGAAGGCTGATATTTCGTCCTGCCATTTCGGCCGGCCGCGATGGCACGAGGTCAGCCCGACCGCCGGGTTCCAGCCGCCGGAAACGGCAAGCCCGTCGGCTTCGACTTCGGCGCGTGCGCCGCCGGTCAGCGATATCGAGATTTTCCTGACACCGTCCTTACCGCCTTCGACACCGACGACGGAGCCGTTCAAAACGGCAAAGCCGGCCTTGGCGGCGAGCGCGCGATGCGTGGCGGACACGTCCGGACGCGCATCGACGACCGCCGCGATCTGCAATCCGGCGCCAAGCGCCGTCTCGACCGTGCGCCAGCCATCCTCATTGTTGATGAACAGGGCGATCCGCTTCGCAGGGGTCGCCGCATAGCGCGCGACATAGGTCCGCATTGCCGAAGCCATTATCACGCCGGGGGTGTCGTTGCCGGCAAAGACGATCGGCCGTTCGATGGCACCCGCGGCGACGATTGAGCGTTTGGCCACGATCCGCCACAGCCGCTGGCGCACCTGATGTTCGGGCGGCGAGGGCAGATGATCGTTGACCCGTTCGATCGCGCCATAGCTGCCGCCATCATAGACGCCGAACAGCGTCGTGCGGGTCATGATGCGGACGTCGGGCAGCGTGGCGAGCTCGGCCAGCGTGCGGGAAATCCATTCGGTAGCCGGCATGCCGTCGATCGTGCCGCCATCGGCAAGCAGGCGGCCGCCAAGCGCAAAATCTTCCTCGCACAGGATGACGCGGGCACCAGATCGGCCGGCGGCAAGTGCTGCCGCCAGCCCGGCCGGGCCGGATCCGGCGATCAGCACGTCGCAATGCGCCCAGGCCTTGTCGTAATGGTCGGGATCGGCGACGCCAGCTGCGCGTCCAAGCCCTGCGGCGCGGCGGATCGCCGGCTCGTAGATCGCTTCCCAGAATTTCGCCGGCCACATGAAGGTCTTGTAGTAGAAGCCGGCGACGAAGATCGGCGAGAACAGCTGGTTCACCGCCATCACATCGTGGCGCAGCGACGGCCAGCGGTTCTGGCTGGCCGCTTCCAGACCGTCATAAAGTTCTGCCGTTGTCGCCTTGGTGTTCGGCTCGCGCCGCGCCCCCGTGCGCAGTTCGACCAGTGCGTTGGGCTCTTCCGAGCCTGATGTCAGGATGCCGCGCGGCCGATGGTATTTGAACGATCGGCCGACCAGCTTGACGCCATTGGCGATCAGCGCCGAGGCAAGCGTGTCGCCCTGGAAGCCGGCAAAGGTTTTGCCGTCGAAGCGAAAGTTCAGCGGCGCCGAGCGGTCGATGAGACCGCCTGATGCGAGACGATAGGGCTGCGCGTGACTAACCATCAGGCGCCAACCTTAGCGGCGCCAACACCCGCCGCCGGCTCGACAGAGGAAATCTCGTGTGTCAGCGTGTTGCGGGCGATCTTCAGCCAGGCCCGGCAGCCGCCGCCATGGTACCAATGTTCGCTGGTCTCGCCGGCAATGTTGTCGCGCAGATAGACGTAGTCGAAGACGTCGTCTTCCGAGGCGTCCGCCGCCGGACGTACCGGCTTTGCGTCGCCCAGACAGGTGAACTCGCCGAGTTCGCGTTCGCCGCAGAAGGGACAGACAATACGCATGTTTTCCGGGCCGTCCTCAGTGCAGGTTCGGTTGGGCGCCGACGCCCTTTTCATCAATCACAGCGCCGCGCCGGAACCGGTCGAGGCGGAACCGTGCCGCCTCCATATGCGGTTCGTCTCGGGCCAGAAGATGGGCAAAGACAAGGCCGGAGCCGGGCGTTGCCTTGAAGCCGCCATAGCACCACCCGGCATTGAGATAGAGCCCGTCTACCGGCGTCTTGTCGATGATCGGCGAACCGTCCATCGACATGTCCATGATGCCGCCCCACTGGCGCAAGAGGCGCACGCGGCCAATCATCGGCATCAGCGCCATGCCGCCCTCGCAGACGTCTTCCATCACCGGCATGTTGCCGCGCTGGGCATAGGAATTGTAGCCGTCTATGTCGCCGCCGAAAACCAGTCCGCCCTTGTCGGACTGGCTGACATAGAAATGGCCGGCGCCGAAGGTCATGACGTTGGGGATCAGCGGCTTGATCGCCTCGGAAACGAAGGCCTGCAGCACGTGGCTCTCGATCGGCAGCCGCAGTCCCGCCATCGCCGCGACCCGCGACGAACTGCCGGCAACGGCCATGCCGACCTTGCCGGCGCCGATTGTGCCGCGCGAAGTCTCGACGCCGGTCGCCTTGCCGTTGGCGTCGAGCGAAAAACCTGTCACCTCGCAGTTCTGGATGATGTCGACGCCGAGCGCGCTCGCCGCATGCGCATAGCCCCAGACCACCGCGTCATGGCGCGCCGTGCCGCCGCGCCGCTGCAGCAGGCCGCCTTGCACGGGAAAGCGTGCATTGTCGAAGTTCAGGAACGGCATCATCTTCTTGACCGCGGCAAGGTCCAAGAGTTCGGCATCGATGCCGTTGATGCGCATCGTGTTGCCGCGCCGCGCATAGGCGTCGCGCTGCGCATCGGAATGGTAGAGATTGATGACGCCGCGCTGGCTGACCATAGTGTTGTAGTTGAGGTCCTGCTCCATGCGCTCCCACAGCTTCATCGACAGCTCGTAGAAGCCGGTATTGCCGGGTAGCCCGTAATTGGAGCGGATGATGGTGGTGTTGCGGCCGGCATTGCCGGAGCCGATCCAGCCCTTTTCGAGCACGGCGACATTCCTGATGCCGTATTCGCTGGCGAGGAACCACGCCGTCGCCAGGCCGTGGCCGCCGCCGCCGATGATCACCACGTCGTAATGATCCTTCGGGCTGGCGTCGCGCCAGGTGCGCTGCCAGGTCTTGTGGCCGGAAAATGCGGCGCGGGCGAGCGAGAAGATCGAGTATTTCATAAATCTATTCCGAGGTCGCTCGCGCCACGCAGGACCTTTCTTGACGCATCGGAATCATCCGAAAACCGCTTCACGCTTTTCGATCCGATGCTCTAGATATCCAGCGTGTGGTCACGCTCCCACTGGGTGAAGTGGGAAGCATAGGAATTCCATTCCTGGTGCTTCAGCTTTAGATAAGCCGACGAGAATTCCTCACCCAGCGCCGCCTTGAGCGATTTGTCGTTGTCGAACTCGCGTAATGCGTCGAGCAAGTTGAGCGGCAGCTTCGGCGCGCCCTCCACCGTATGACCGAACTGGTACATGTCGATGTCGTAGCGCCTGCCGGGATCGGCCTTCGAGCGGATGCCGTCGAGGCCGGCGGCGATGATGACGGCCTGCAGCAGATAAGGGTTTGCCGCGCCGTCGGGCAGGCGCAGCTCGAAGCGTCCGGGGCCGGGCACGCGCACCATGTGGGTGCGGTTGTTGCCGGTCCATGTCACCGAGTTCGGCGCCCAGGTGGCGCCCGAAATAGTGCGCGGCGCATTGATGCGCTTGTAGGAATTGACGGTCGGATTGGTGATCGCGGCAAGTGCTGAGGCATGCTTCATGATGCCGCCGAGAAAATTCTTGCCCTTCGCCGACAGGCCAAGCTCCATGGCGTTGTCGGCAAAGACGTTGGTCTTGCCGTCCTTGTCCCACACCGAGATGTGGGCGTGGCAGCCATTGCCGGTCAGGCCGGGGAATGGTTTTGGCATGAAGGTGGCGCGCAGGCCGTGCTTTTCTGCAACGGATTTGACCATGAACTTGAAGAAGGAATGCTTGTCGGCGGTCGCCAGCGCATCGTCGAAGGCCCAGTTCATCTCGAACTGGCCGTTGGCGTCCTCATGGTCGTTCTGGTAGGGGCCCCAGCCGAGCGCCAGCATGTGGTCGCAGATCTCGGCGATGACATCGTAGCGCCGCATCACCGCCTGCTGGTCGTAGCAGGGCTTTGACGCCGTGTCGTATTCGTCGGAAATCGTCTTGCCGTCCGGCGAGATCAGGAAGAACTCGGCCTCGACGCCGGTCTTGACATGCATACCGTCGCCCGCCGACTCGGCAATCAGCCGCCTCAGCGTGTTGCGCGGCGCCTGCTCGACCGATTTTTCGTCCATCATGCAATTGGCGGCAATCCAGGCGACTTCCGGCTTCCACGGCAGCTGGATGACCGAATCCGCATCCGGCACCGCCAGCATGTCTGGATGCGCCGGCGTCAGGTCGAGCCAGGTCGCAAAGCCGGCAAAGCCGGCACCGTCCTTCTGCATATCGGCGATGGCTTGCGCCGGTACCAGCTTGGCGCGCTGCCCACCGAACAGGTCGGTGTAGGAAATCATGAAATATTTGACGCCGTTCCCTTTGGCGAAGGCGGCGAGATCGTTCCCCATTATAGTTCCTCGCTTATTGGTATTTGGTAGTTTGGTATCAGAAGCCGTTCTTCCCCGGTATCCAGTTGGTCCCGGCCAGCGGCACGCCGGCCATGGCGGCGGCTTCGATCGTCAGCGCGACGAGATCCTCGGGCTCGAGATTATGCAGGCTGTTCTTGCCGCAGGCGCGGGCAATCGTCTGCGCCTCCAGCGTCATCACCTTGAGATAATTCGCCAGCCGTCGGCCGGCCGCTATCGGATCGACCCGTTTCATTAGTTCGGGGTCCTGCGTGGTGATGCCGGCCGGATCGCGGCCCTCGTGCCAGTCGTCATAGGCGCCGGCGGTGGTGCCGAGCTCGTTGTACTCCGCCTCCCAGCGCGGATCGTTGTCGCCGAGCGCGACAAGTGCGGCGGTGCCGATCGACACCGCGTCGACGCCGAGCGCCAGCGCCTTAGCCACATCGGCGCCGTTGCGGATGCCGCCCGAGATGATCAGCTGCACCTTGCGATGCATGCCGAGATCCTGCAGCGCCTGCACCGCCGGCCTGATGCAGGCAAGCGTCGGCTGGCCGACATTCTCGATGAACACTTCCTGGGTTGCGGCGGTGCCGCCCTGCATGCCGTCGATCACGACGACATCTGCGCCTGATTTAACCGCAAGTGCTGTATCGTAATAGGGCCGCGCGCCGCCGACCTTGACGTAGATCGGCTTTTCCCAGTCGGTGATTTCGCGCAGTTCCAGGATCTTGATCTCGAGATCGTCGGGCCCGGTCCAGTCGGGATGGCGCGAGGCTGAGCGCTGGTCGATACCCTTGGGCAGCGTGCGCATTTCGGCGACGCGGTCGGAGATCTTCTGGCCAAGCAGCATGCCGCCGCCACCGGGCTTGGCGCCCTGGCCGACGACGATCTCGATCGCATCTGCCCGGCGCAAGTCGCGCGGGTTCATGCCGTAGCGCGACGGCAGGTACTGATAGACCAGCGTCTTGGAATGGCCGCGCTCTTCCTCGGTCATGCCGCCGTCGCCGGTGGTCGTCGAGGTGCCGGACAGCGTCGCACCGCGGCCGAGCGCTTCCTTGGCTGGACCGGACAGCGAGCCAAAACTCATGCCGGCGATGGTGATCGGGATTTTCAGCTCGATCGGCTTTTTCGCATGGCGCGAACCCAGCACCACGCTGGTGTCGCAGCGCTCGCGATAGCCTTCCAGCGGATAGCGCGAGATCGAGGCGCCCAGCACCAGCAGGTCGTCGAAATGCGGCAGCTTGCGCTTGGCGCCGGCGCCGCGAATATCATAGATGCCGGTCGCCGCGGCGCGGCGGATCTCGGAGAGCGTGTAGTCGTCGAAGGTCGCTGATTTGCGCGGCGTCGTCGGCGGGTTGCGATAAGTCATTGAGCCTCAATACGCGTCGGCGTTGTCGATGTTGAAGTTGTAGAGCGTGCGCGCCGAGCCGTAACGCGTGAACTCCGCCGCTTTGACGCCGGTCACCCCGGCGCAGTCGAGCAGGCCTTGCAGGAGTTCCAGATGCTCTGGCCGCATCTCCTTGGCGATGCAGTCGGCGCCGAGGCTGCCGACCTTGCCGCGCACGAACAGCCGCGCCTCGTAGATGGAATCGCCGAGCGCATCGCCGGTGTCGCCCAGCACCACCAGATTGCCCGACTGCGCCATGAAGGCCGACATGTGGCCGATATTGCCATGGACGACGATGTCGATGCCCTTCATCGAAATGCCGCAGCGCGACGACGCGTTACCCTCAATGACCAGTAGCCCGCCCCTGCCGGTGGCGCCGGCATATTGGCTGGCGTCGCCTTTGACCGTTATCGAACCCGACATCATGTTTTCGCCGACGCCGGGTCCGGCCGAGCCATGCACGGTGATGGCGCTGCCGTCGTTCATGCCGCCGCAATAATAGCCGACACTGCCGCGGACATCGATGGTGACCGGCTGGTCGACGCCGACGGCGACCGAATGGCTGCCTTTCGGATTGAGCACTTCCCAGGCGGTCTCGTTCGAACCGAGGGTCAAATTATGAAGCGCCTGGTTGAGCTCGCGCAGCGGCATCTCGGCCAGGTCGAAGACCCGTGACGCATGGCTCTGGTCGAGTGCTTTGGAGACGTTGATTGCCGGCATGAACTCAATGCTCCCAGAAATAGACGGTTGCGGGCTCGGGTTCCCAGACCCTCGCATTGTCTATGCCGGGCAGTTTGGTGAGCGCGCGATATTCCGAGCCGAAGGCGACATACTGGTCGGTCTCGGCCATGACGGCAGGCTTGCAGGCGATCGGATCGCGCACCACGCCGAAGCCGTTCTTGGTGCCGACGACGAAGGTGAAGAAGCCGTCGAGGTCGCTCAGCGTGCCTTCCAGCGCCTCGCCGAGATTCTTGCCATGTGCCATCTGCGAGGAGAGATAGGCGGCCGCGACTTCCGTGTCATTCTCGGTTTCGAATTTCATGCCTTCGCGGATCAGCTCGCGACGGACATTGTTGTGATTGGACAGCGAGCCGTTGTGCACCAGGCACTGGTCGGCGCCGGTCGAGAACGGATGCGCGCCCATCGTCGTCACTGCCGATTCCGTCGCCATGCGGGTATGGCCGATGCCGTGCGTGCCGGTCATGCTGCGCACGTCGAAACGGTCGACGACCGCTTCGGGCAAGCCGACTTCCTTGTAGATTTCGACGACGTCGCCGGCGCCCATGATGCGGATATCGGGGCGCAGCGCCTGGATCGCCTCGCGCACTTCATCGATCTTGTCGGGCGGCGTCCTGACGACCGCATGCGTCGATTTCACCGCGATGTTCACCGGCGTTCCGATCGCCCTGGCGAGTTCGGCATCCAGGTTGCGGAAATCGTGCTCCGGCTTTGCCGACTGGATGGTGATCTTGGCCACGTTGCCGGATGGCGCTCCATAGATGGCGATGCCGGCGCTGTCGGGACCGCGATCGCTGAGCGAGATCAGCATCTCCGAAAGCATCGAGCCAAGCCGGGGCTCGAGCGACTTGTCCTTCAAAAACAGTCCGACGATTCCGCACATGTCAGGCTCCCGAGCTGAGGTATGATTTAGGTGCTACCAGCTTCAACAAGCGAATTCAACTCGTATGAAAGTTTTTTTCATCTTGGACAAGTCGCCTGGCGCAAATGACGCGCCAGGGCGACCGGCGGCGACTTAATGGCGATCGATCGCCTTTCTGGTTTCCTCTCCGGTGCGATCCGCAGCCATGTCGGCTTCGATTTCAGCGTTCTCGTGGCGCGTCTGGAGGACGTGCCACCCGATCCAGTAGACGAGGCCGATCGTTAGAGCGTTGAGATTCCCTTCCATTTCATGTCCCCTCCGTTCAGTTGCGTTCCTTGCCTCTGAGTAAAACTTTTTGCATCTTAGTATTGCGCGCTTTTGGAGTTTTGAGTCAATATGGCGCGGACCGCCGCCGGGCCTCAGTGCGCTGAAGCGGCGAAACGTCGGCAATCGTGTTGAGGAGAAGCAAGTCCATGACCGCATCCTGGAGATTTTCGACCTTGGCGGATCGCCATCGTGCGCTCGGTTCGAAGCTCGAAGACTGGAGCGGGATGGGCACCGCCTGGACCTACGACAAGGACGCCGACGAGGAGTATACCGCCATCCGCACCAAGGCCGGGCTGATGGACGTGTCGGGCCTGAAGAAGGTCCACATCACCGGGCCGCATGCCTCGCACCTGATCGACCTGGCGACGACGCGCGACGTGGAAAAGATCTATCCCGGCAAGTCGGCCTATGCCTGCATGCTCAACGAGGCCGGCAAGTTCACCGACGATTGCATCCTCTACCGCACCGGCCCGAATGCCTGGATGGTCGTGCACGGTTCGGGCACCGGCCATGAGGAGTTGCAGCGCGCCGCCATGGGCCGCGATGTCTCGCTTCGTTTCGACGACAATCTGCACGACCTTTCACTGCAGGGGCCGACATCAGTCGATTATTTGGCAAAGCATGTGCCGGGTATTCGCGACCTCAACTATTTCCACCACATGCAGACCCAACTGTTCGGTTTTCCGGTGATGATCTCGCGCACTGGCTACACCGGCGAACGCGGCTACGAGATCTTCTGCCGTGGCCAGGATGCCGGCACGATCTGGGACACCATCCTCGATGAGGGCAAGAGCGCCGGCATCATCCCGTGCCGGTTCACCACGCTCGATATGCTGCGTGTCGAGAGCTACCTCTTGTTCTACCCCTACGACAATTCGCAGAAATATCCGTTCGAGAACGAAGGCCCCGGCGACACGCTGTGGGAACTCGGCCTCGACTTCACCGTCAGCCCCGGCAAGACAGGCTTTCGCGGTGCCGAGGAGCACTACCGCCTCAAGGGCAAGGAGCGGTTCAAGATCTTCGGCGTGCTGCTCGAAGGCAAGGAGCCGGCCAACGAGGGCGCGCCGGTCTATCGCGACGGCAAAAAGGTCGGCGTGGTGACCTGCGCCATGTATTCGCCGCTGGTCCAGAAATCGATGGGCATTGCCCGGCTCGATGTCGACTGTGCCGTCCAGGGCACCAGGCTCGAGATCCGCAACCAGAGCGGCGCCATCAGCGCGACGGCTGAGCCGCTTCCGTTCGATGATCCGAAGAAGACCAAGCGCACGGCGAAAGGCTGAGGCATACTGGGAGGATGGCAGCGAAAAGCATCATCAGCCGGCCGGTCTACGGAACCCTGTCGCCGCAGCCTGGCAAGCACCATCTCTTCGTGGCGGATGCAGAAGGAGCGCTGGCGATATCAGACTTGGCCACCAAGGCGCCGGCGGGCTTCTTTGCCGATGCCCACATCATCTTCATCCCCGGCAATGACGGCAAGCATGTTGCGGCGCTCGAGGCGCTGAAGCCGGCGCAGTTCTACCAGGGGCCTTCCTTCGCCAGCGCCTTGCCGCGGCTGAAACAGACCTTGGCCAACGCCCATATGGGCCTGCGCCTCTATCTCGCCGGCACCGAGGGGCTGATCGGCCAGGCCATGCAGGTGGCGCTCGAAGCCGGCATCGACCACACCTCGATCCAGACCGAGCATCGCGGCTCGCTGGCGCGCCGCATCCAGTGCGTCCATTGCAAGGGCATCACCGAGAACGTGACGACGCAGCCGGCGACCTGTTCGCATTGCGGCCTGCTTCTCCTGGTACGCGATCACTATTCCAGGCGCCTCGCGGCGTTCCAGGGCGTCTGCATCAATGCGGAAGACCGCAGCGAAATTCCTCCGACGGAGGAGATCTTTCGATGAGCACCGGCACCACAAAGCTCGACGTCGTGGTGAGCGACGTCGTTCCGGTCAACGAATTGGTCACGCGCTTCCATTTCCGCAGGCGCGACGGGCAGCTTTTGCCGACATTTTCCGGCGGCGCTCATGTCGTCGTCGAAATGCGCGACGGCGAGCGGACCAGGCTCAATCCTTATTCGCTGATGGGCTCGCCGCTCGATACGCGCGAATACACGATCTCGGTGCGCCGCGACGATGTCGGCCGCGGTGGTTCGCTGTTCATGCACAGCAACGTCAGGCCGGGCATGGAGATGGTGATCAGCTATCCGGTCAATCTGTTCTCGCTCGATTTGCGCGCCAGAAAACACCTGATGCTGGCGGGAGGCATCGGCATCACGCCGTTCATGGCGCAGACCGCGCAGCTGGCGGCGCAAGGCGGCAATTTCGAGCTGCACTACACCTGCCGCACCGCATCGCTCGGCACCTATGCCGATGTGCTGAGAGAGCGCTACGACCGCCGGGTCAGGCTCTATCACGACGATCGCGACGAGCGCATCGAGCCCGACCGGCTGCTGTCGTCGCAGCCGCTCGGCACGCATCTCTATGTCTGCGGCCCGTCGGGCATGATCGGCTGGGTGTGCGATCGTGCCGCTGCGCTGGGCTGGCCGGCGGAAACTGTGCATTTCGAGCATTTCGCCGCACCGCAGCCCGGCGCGCCGTTCGACGTGACGCTGGCGGTCAGCGGCAAGACGATCCGCGTTGGCGAGCAGCAGAGCCTGCTCGAGGCGATCGAGGCGGCAGGCGTCGATCCGCCCTATCTCTGCCGCGGCGGCGTCTGCGGCCAGTGCGAGACCAATGTCATCGCGCATGACGGCAAATTCATCCACAACGACCACTGGCTGAGCGAGCAAGAGCACCGATCCTGCAACAAGATCATGCCCTGCGTATCGCGCTTCGAGGGCAGGTCGCTGGTTCTGGAAAGATAGGAGGCGAGCCTGGGCATCACTTTTCGCAACGAAACGTTCCGTAACGACTTCACCTTCAGGAACAGCCCGGAGCACATCAGGCGGTTTCCGTTCCCGTTCCACGAAGACAGCTACATGTACGCGGTCAACATCGAGCCGCATGTCGTCGGGCCGAAGGGCAGCGTGCTCGAAAACCTGATCGACGTCGACGAGCACTATGTCGCCGAGATGCAGGACCGCGCGCTGGTGCTGGCCGAGGACCCATTGCGCTGCCAGTCGCTGCCGCATATGACGCTGGCCGGCTGGGATCTGCTCGAACTCCTGATGGAGCAGCAGGCGCTGGGCTATCCCGAGCATTTCACGCTGACGCGCGACGGCGACCGCTGGCGCTGGATCAACCGGCCGCTCGGCATTGACGACAGCTTCACCTTCGGCGACGTGTCGACGCTGCCCTATGGGCCGATGGAATACATCACGCGGCAGAGCCAGGGCGATTTCTGCATCCTCGACCAGCGGGACGGCAATCTGTGGATGGACGCCGGCATGGTCACCACCCAGGCCGACTGGTCGCTCGATTTCGACATCGGCATGAACTTCTTCGAATGGCACGCGCCGGTGCCGCTGGCGCACGAGAAGGGCATATTCGTCCGGGCGCTGAAATTCCTCACCAACATTCAGCAAGGCAAGCCGGCGCGGCGGCTGAACTGGACGATGACCATCAATCCGCGCCTCGACACCAGTCCGGAAAATTATCACAAATGGGGTCCGGACCGGACGACGGTGACGCCCGAAAACGTTGGCGACAAGGTCCATCTGCGCGTCGAATTGCAGAGCTTCTGGCGGCTGCCGCGCTCGAACGGCATCGTCTTCCCGATCCGCTGCTACCTGATCAAGATGGACGAGCTGGTGACGCAGCCGAAATGGGCGCGGCGCCTGCACCGCGTCATCCGCGACCTTCCCGAAGAACTCGCCAATTACAAGGGCTTGACGCGCTATCGGCCGACGCTGGTCGAGTGGCTGTCGAAGCTCGACGACGGCAGCCCGACAAGCCCAGGATTTGGGCCTGACTAAAGCAAGGTCCCCCTCATCCGGCCGCTTCGCGGCCACCTTCTCCCCGCTGGGGAGAAGAGAGGTAGGCGCCGGCGCTGCCGATCTCCTCTCCCCTCGGGGAGAGGTCGGATTGCCCCGAATTGCCCTTCGCAATTCGGTTGGTAATCCGGGTGAGGGGGTCTGCTTGCGTCCCGCTCACCCCGCACTACTCTGCGGATAGCAGATGATCGACAAATAACGCATCGGCAGTTGCGTCAGCACCTCCGGTCCGTGCGGCGCATCGGCGTCGAAGAACAGGCTGTCGCCGGGCTTCATCGGATAGAGATTGTTGCCGTGGCGGTAGGTAACCTCGCCTTCAAGCATGTAGAGGAACTCCATGCCTTCGTGCTGGAAGGTCGGGAACACATCGGAATCCTCGGTCAGCGTGATCAGATAGGGTTCGACGACGACGCCGCTGGTGTTGGAGCCGATATGGCCGAGCAGATTGTACTGGTGGCCGGCACGCGTGCCGCGCCGCTCGACGTCGAGGCCTTCGCCGGCCTTGACGAAGACGGCGCTGCGCTCTTCCTCGAAGCGGCGAAAGAAGGCGGTGACCGGAACGCCGAGCGCCCGCGACAACGCCTGCAAAGTGGTCAGCGACGGCGAGGTGATGCCGTTTTCGATCTTCGACAGCATGCCAAGCGAAATGTCGGTGGCAGCCGCAAGATCGGCGACGGTGATGCCGAGTTTTTTGCGAAACGCCCGCACCTCGCGGCCGATTGCGACCTCCAGGACTTTTTCGCGGGTGTCGCGAACGGCGTGCGGGTCCTGGGTCAGTGGCGTCCGGATCATTGCCACGCCCTTCGGCGATGGCTTGGCCTTGGCGGCTGCCCCATTCCTGAAATTGGAAGCTTTCTTCGCCATGTCGCCACCCGGTTCTGCAGATTTATTTCACTCACGGTGAACATATTCGGTGCGGATACAGAGCGCAACTGCGACAGCAAGCCTCTTTATGACGAGCGGCGTGCTCTCCAGGTTTCCGCCATCAGCGGTTTTGCTGAAAATCCGATCTGCTGAAACGTGGTTTCAGCAGAAGGCCTGTTGACAGCATCGAAGGGGCAATTACTGTCCTGTCAGTGAAATTTGTTTCGTTAGAGAAATGAGACCGGGAGGCCCGCAATGAAAAGTCGTGTTGCCGTCATCGGAGCCGGACCTTCCGGCATGGCCCAGCTTCGAGCCTTCAAGTCGGCAGCCGACAACGGCGCGGACATTCCGGAAATCGTCTGCTTCGAAAAGCAGTCCGACTGGGGCGGCTTGTGGAATTACACCTGGCGCACCGGCCTCGACGAGCATGGCGACCCGGTGCATGGCTCGATGTACCGCTACCTCTGGTCGAACGGACCGAAGGAATGCCTCGAATTCGCCGACTACACGTTTGAGGAGCACTTTGGCCGTCCGATCGGCTCCTACCCGCCGCGCGCGGTGCTGTGGGACTATATCAAGGGCCGCGTCGAAAAATCCGACGTGCGCAAATGGGTGCGCTTCAACAGCCCGGTGCGCATGGTGACCTTTTCCGACGCGACGAAAAAGTTCACCGTCACCGCGCATGACCGCACCAACGACGTCACCTATTCGGAAGAGTTCGACAACGTCGTTGTTGCCTCGGGGCATTTTTCCGTACCCAACGTTCCCTATTTCGAGGGCTTTTCGAGCTTCAATGGCCGCATCCTGCACAGCCATGATTTCCGCGACGCCATGGAATTCAAGGACAAGGACATCCTGATCATCGGCCGCTCCTATTCGGCCGAGGATGTCGGCTCGCAATGCTACAAATACGGCGCCAAATCGATCACCTCCAGCTACCGCTCGAAGCCAATGGGCTTCAAATGGCCTGACAACTGGAAGGAAGTGCCGCTGCTGCAGAAGGTCGTCGGCAAGACCGCGCATTTCAAGGACGGCAGCACCAGGGATGTCGACGCCATCATCCTGTGCACCGGCTACCTCCATTCATTCCCGTTCCTCACCGAGGATCTGAAGCTCAAGACCGCCAACCGCATGTGGCCGGACGGGCTCTATGATGGCGTCGTCTGGGAGAAGAACCCGCAGCTGTCCTATATCGGCATGCAGGACCAGTTCTACACCTTCAATATGTTCGACGCGCAGGCCTGGTTCGCGCGCGACGTCATCATGGGCCGCATCGAACTGCCCTCGGCAGAAGTGATGGCGGAACATGGCAGGAGATGGCGGGCGCGCGAGGAAACGCTGGAAGACGCCGAGCAGATGATCTGGTTCCAGGGCGACTACACCAAGGAGCTGATGGAGCAGACCGATTATCCGGGATTCGACGTCGAGGCGACAAATCAGACCTTCATGGAATGGGAGCACCACAAGGCGCAAGACATCATGAGCTTCCGCGACCACGCCTACCGCTCGCTGATGACCGGCACGATGGCGCCGTTGCACCATACGCCGTGGCTGCAGGCGATGGATGATTCAATGGAGAGCTATCTTGAGGTGAAGGGCGTCGCGGCGGAGTAGACCATGATCCCGAACCGAAGGACCGCGTCAGCGAAAAGTAGGAATCGGTTTTTCGGAAAAGATCGTGGTCAAACAAGAAAGGAAAATAGAGCCTGTGGCTGAGGGTCAGAACCCAATCATTCTGACGACCGAATTCAGACCTTCTCGGGCATTTGACGCCGAGACGACGCAAGTTGACCCTAAGCGGAAGCTCGTTCGCGCTCGCCCAAATTCACGCTAATGACCCTGAACGACCCTTCATCAGCTTATTTTGCTGCCCGATAGCTGACCTTCGCGGCAACCAGCACTGATGACCCTACCGTGACATTGCGATTCCACTTGAACTGTCCCAGTCACGCAGCCGCAACTTTGTCGGCAACAAAGAGGTAACGATTGAGGCTGAAGAAGAACTTCC
>NZ_JBVVQD010000009.1:171083-216352 GCF_055811755.1 Mesorhizobium sp. WSM4840 | reverse complement strand
GCTCGTCAGGCTCATAACCTGAAGGTCACAGGTTCAAATCCTGTCCCCGCAACCAAATCCACAAAACGGCCCGCCTCGCGCGGGCCGTTTTGCGTTTGCGGCCTGGCGCGGCCAGTTTTTGATGCTCGTCAAGTTACCCGATGGTGTGGGTCTCGGCAGGCGCCGTCTTCCCGTGTTAAACTGCCTGGCATGGAGATGGACACCGACAAGATCGACAATGCCGTTCTGGGGCTGCTTTGGCTAACGCTGCATGAAGAGAGGCGCGCCTGGAAGGGATTGGATTGGGATGCTCTGGATCGCTTGCACCAGAAGGGGCTGATCGCCAACCCAGCGATCAAGGCGAAGTCGGTAGTTCTGACAGATGAAGTCCTGCGACGTGCCGAGGAGCTGTTCCGCACCCTGTTCACGCGGCCGGCGCCGTGAGCGCTGGCTGGCGTTCCAATTCGACAGCAAGAGTCGCGCAGGCAAAACCGACAACTTGCTCCGCAGGCTCATCCCGCAACAATTGCGGTTGGGCGTTCCGCCCGACCACCGTCTGGCGGCGGTGTCCGGAGCGGCGGACTTTCAAGTCGAATTGCTACCGCCGGCGCTGCCATGGCGCCTGGTTCAGTTGATACGGTTCTCCAACCCCACCGTCAGCGGAATCTCAAGCCCCCGCCGCAATCCCGTCGCAACGACCGACACCCTGAATTTTCCTGCGAGCGCCTTGTCGAAAATGGCGCCGACGATGATGTCGGCATCGGCGTCGACCTCCTCGCGTATGCGGGTGGCGGCTTCGTCGACCTCGAACAGCGTCATGTCAGTGCCGCCCGATATCGAGACAAGGACGCCCTTGGCGCCCATCATGGAGGCTTCGTCGAGAAGCGGGTTTGCGATCGCCGCTTCGGCTGCCTTCCTGGCGCGGTCCTCCCCGGTGGCTTCGCCGGTCCCCATCATCGCGCGACCCATATCGCGCATCACCGACTTCACATCGGCAAAGTCGAGATTGATCAGGCCTTCCTTGACGATGAGATCGGTGATGCAGCCGACGCCGGCGTAGAGAACGCGGTCCGCCATCGCGAAAGCGTCCGCGAAGGTCGTCCTGGCATCGGCGATCCTGAAAAGGTTCTGGTTCGGTATGACGATGACGGTATCGGCGCTTTCGCGCAGCCGCTCGATGCCCTCATTGGCGGCATGCATTCGGCGGTTTCCTTCGAAGACGAACGGCTTGGTGACGACGGCCACGGTCAGTATTCCCGCGTTGCGCGCGGCCTGCGCTATGACCGGTGCTGCACCGGTTCCAGTTCCGCCTCCCATGCCCGCGGTCACGAAGCACATATGCGTTCCCGCGAGATGATCCATGATTTCGTCGATCGATTCGACGGCCGCGGCATGGCCGACATCGGGCAGGGAGCCTGCACCCAAGCCTTCCGTGACGTGCGCTCCCAATTGGATCAGCCGCGTTGCCTTCGACATGGTGAGCGCCTGGGCATCGGTGTTGGCAACGATAAATTCGGTGCCCTGCAAGCCTTCGGCGATCATGTTGTTGATGGCGTTGCCGCCACCGCCGCCAACCCCGATGACGGATATTTTGGGCCTCATCTCCGAGATTGCCGGCCTCGTTGCAGTGTTCATTTGCCGTCTCTCCCCTTGAATGCGCAAGCGCAGCGGTCGGTGGAAGGCTTGTTCCTGGCGCACTGCAAAGACTTTGGACAGTGCGCGAATCAGGACAGCCGAGCGTGACCAAGGGAATCAGACGGTTGAACCGGCTGCAAGTGCACTATTCGCGCTCGCGCATGTTATGCGCTATTGGTTCGCCGTCGGTGCTACGTGTGGCGGCTGCCCGAATGTCGTCCGATGACAACGTCTCCCGTAAACGATTTTCCCGTTCTACTTCACGCCGATGCCGGCAGTCAGGCCGCCATCGATCCTGTAGTCCGCGCCGGTGCAGAACCCGGCTTTCGATGAACACAGAAAGGCGATGAGTTCCGCCACTTCCTCCGGCTCGCCGATGCGCCCGATGGGGTGCGCTTCGCCGAAGCGCTTGTAGGCGGCCTCGACATCGGCGTCGGTGCCGTTTTCGCCGCGCGCCGCCTTTTCCAGGATCGGGGTGCGGATCGAGCCCGGGCTGACGGAATTGACGCGAATGCCAGAGCGCGCGTGGTCGAGCGCCAGAGCGCGCGTCAATGTGTGGATGGCGCCCTTGGTCGTGGCATAGGCGGCGACGTTCTGCTGGCAGGCGAAACCTTGCACCGAAGCCACGTTGACGATGGCGCCGCCGCCTCGCCTGAGCATTTCCGGAATACCGAAATGCGCGGTCAGGTAGATCGAGCCGACATTGACGGACATCGCCCGGTTCCAGATGTCGAAATCGGTGCTCACAGCGGTGCCGTACGGATGGACTGCCGCGGAATTGACGATAATATCGAGGCCGCCGAACCGCTCGACACCGGCTGCGACCGCGTCGCGGACCTGATCCGGCACGGAGACGTCGACGGTCATGACCAGCGCCCCAGCGCCGGAGCTGTCCAGTTCCGCTGTCATCGCCGCGTTGGCCGCGCGATCGATGCCGCAGGCGATGATCGCCGCGCCGCCCGCAGCAAGACGTCTGGCGGTCGCCAGGCCGATCCCGGTCGTCCCCGTCACCAGAGCGATCTTGCCGTCGAAATCCTTCATTGCGCAAACTCCTTTAATTTGACTTCCATTGTGGCCCAACAATACGGTTCTGTTTTATCGCAAAGGGAAAGCCTCGATGGAACAGTGTTGGCGCTGGTATGGCCCGAACGACCCGGTGACGCTCGATCATGTCAAGCAGGCCGGAGCCACGGGCGTCGTGTCCGCCCTGCATAATATCTACGACGGCCGCGCCTGGCCTTTGACGGACATCCTGGAGCGCCAGCGGATCATCGAGGCCGAAGGGCTGACCTGGTCGGTCGTGGAGAGCATTCCCGTCCACAATTCGATCAAGATCGGCTCGGCGGAAAGGCTTCGCTATGTCGGCTGGTACAAGGACACGATCCGTGCGCTCGCCAAGGCTGGCATTGCGACGATCTGCTATAATTTCATGCCGGTGGTCGACTGGACCCGCACCGACCTTGCATATCGGCTTCCAACGACGGGCTACGCCCTGCGTTTCGATGCGATCGATTTTGCCGCATACGACATTTTCGTCCTGAAGCGCAGGAATGCCGAAGCCAGCTACAGCGCGGCACGTGTCGCCGAAGCGGAATCGCGACTGAAGGAACTGAGCGACGAGCAGATCGACAGGATCGAGCGCAATCTCATTGCCGGCCTGCCGGCGACCGAGCGCAGCTACGACCGTGATAGTTTTCGCGAGGCATTGGCGGAATATGACTCGATCGGGCCGAAGGAGTTGCGCGACAATCTTGCCTGGTTTTTGCGCGAGATCATTCCGGTGGTCGAGCAGGAGGGAGTGCGCATGTGCATCCATCCCGACGACCCGCCATTCTCGCTCTATGGCTTGCCACGGATCGTTTCGACTGCCGAGGACGCGCGTTTCATCCTCAACGCCGTCGACAGCCCGGCGAACGGCCTGACATTCTGCACCGGCTCCTATGGTACGCGCGCCGACAACGACATTGTCGGCATGGTCAAGGAATTCGCCGACCGGATCCATTTCGTCCATCTGCGCAATGTAACCATCGAGGATGACGGCTCCTTCTATGAAGCCGAGCATCTGGAGGGCGGCACCGACATGGCGCATGTCATCCTCGCTTTGATGCAGGAAGAGACACGTCGCCGTAGGGAAGGTCGCGCCGATTGGCGGATTCCCATGCGACCCGATCATGGCCATCTGCTTGCCGACGATATCGGCAAGACCAGGATCAACCCCGGCTACTCGTTGATCGGCCGCCTGAAAGGCCTCGCCGAACTGCGTGGCATCATGCGCGCTGTGGAACGTTTTGAGCTGGCCTGAGGATCGCAAACAGGAAGGCCCGGGCGATCAACATCGGCTGGTGCTAAGGTCGATGGCTTGATGAAACAAGCTCGGCCTTGCGCCGTGCCGTCTCCAACCCGATGGCGATGAAGCGGCGCGCATGCCGGGCCAGTTCCATATTGTCGGTCCACAGATTGCGCCAGATGGCGGTTTTCTTCGACAGGTTCTCGTCGACGATCTCGGACGAGAAGGATTCGAAACTGAGGTCGTCGCTATAGCCGATTGCGGTCAACGCATCGAAGATCGCGGCAAAGTCGATGTTGCCGGTGCCGAGGAAGCCGCGATGGCTCTCGCCGATATGGACATAGCCGATCTTGTCAGCCGCATGGCGGATGGCCAGCCCGATATCGGCCTCCTCGATGTTCATGTGGAAAGTGTCGAGATGCAGGAAGATGTTGTCGGAACCGGTGTCCTCGATGAACGCCAGCCCTTGCGCCGCGGTGTTGAGCAGATTGCTCTCGAAGCGGTTGACGATCTCGAGGTTGAGCGTAACGCCGGCGGCTTTGGCGGTCTCCGCGACCTTGGCAAGCGTTCCGGCGCTGCGGTTCCATTGATCGCGTGTCGGCGCCTGCGCCTGCAATCCATGGCTGGTGCTGAGGATGCCGGCGACCTTCTGGCCGCCGAGATCGCGGGTGAGCGCGATCGTGCGTTTCAGGATTTCGACGCCATGCGCGGCAATCGCCTTGTCGGCGCTTGAAATGTCGCCGTCGGCCGGTAGTCCGATGCTGATCGCCACGCCGAGATCGAGCTCGGCGATGCGCTTGGCCAGTCCGCCAATATCGACATTGGCAGGGTCGAGATAGGAGAATTCGATCAGGTCGAAGCCGGCCTCTTTGGTGTTGGCCAGCGTCCGCTCGAGGTCGCCTTGCACCGAGCTCGCCGACCAGACAAAAGAATGGATTCCAATGCGCGACATGATCGTCTCCTGCTGGTCGAGAGCATCGGACCCAAAAGTGGAAACCGGTTTTGGGAAAATCCGATGCTCAAACAAAAAAACGGTGCGACCGGTCGTCCCGGCCGCACCAGCCTTGGGAGGCTCTAAGCTAGCGGGCCGCCGTCCAGCCCTTGTAGTCCTTCAGGTTCTCGGCCGTGATCAGCTGCGGGTCGAGCAGCACCGTCGCCTCGGCCGGCTTTTTGCCGGCAAGCACTTCGGCTGCCATCTGCAGCGACTGGCCAGCCATGACGTAAGGATCCTGCGAGGCCGAGGCCTTGATCATCGACGTGCCGGAAGAGAGTTCCTTCTCGATATCGGGCGCGCCGTCGACCGCGGTGAAGATGAACTCCGAGCGGTTGAGCTGCTTGGCCGCAAGTTGGGCGCCGATCGCCGTCGGATCATTGATGGCGAATACCGCATCGATCTTGTCGAAACGGGTCAGCAGCGACTGGAACACTTTTAGGCCGCCGTCGCGCGAGCCTTCGGCATTCTGGTCGTCGGAGAGGATCTTGATATCCGGGTGCTTCGCAAGCACGTCCTTGCAGCCCTTCACCCGCTCCAGGATCGACGACGATGCAGGGCCGTTCAGGATGACATAGTCACCTTTGCCACCGGTTTGGTCGACGAGGTACTGGCAGGCCGCTTCGCCGGCCTTGACGTTGTTGGTCATCACGGTGACGTCGGCGCCCGGCGCCGAGACGTCGAACGCGGCAACAACGATGCCCGCCGCTTGCGCCTTCTTAACCGCTGGTGCGATGGCCTTAGCATCGACGGCGTTGAGCATGATCACGTCGACGCCGGCCGCGATGAAGGAGTCGACCTGCGAGACCTGCTTGTTGAGGTCGTAGTCGGCCGACACCGACGTCACCTCGACATTGGGATTGATCTTTCTGGCCGTGTCTTCGATGCCCTTGATGGTGGCGACGAAGAACGGGTTGCCGAGCAGGCCGACCGATATGCCGACCTTGTTCAGATCCTTGGCCGAAGCCGGTGCGATGGCGACGGCCGCGAGGGCAACGCCGCAGAGCAGTTTAGCGATGGTCTTCATTGTTTTCCTCCTGATGCCCCGCGCCTCTCACGGTGCGTTACATGAAACCGGGTCGTTGACGCCGGCGACTAAGGTCAATCACGTTCTTGCTCCTGCCTGGAGCCTGTAGCGGTCGAGGGCGACCGCCACGATGATGACCAATCCCTTGATGATGTACTGCCAGATGTCGGAAACACCGGCCAGGATGAGCCCGTTGGAGAGCACCGCTATGATCAGGCCGCCGATCAGCGTGCCCCAGATCGAGCCGACGCCGCCGACGAAGCTGGTGCCGCCGAGAATGACCGCGGCAATGGCGTCGAGTTCGTAGGACTGCCCAAGCTGCAGCCCGTTGGCGGCATAGAGCCGGGCCGCCGACATGGCGCCGCCAAGACCGGCCAGAAGGCCTGAAACGCCATAGACGAAGAGCAGCACCAGCGGCACCTTGATGCCGGTGAGGCGGGCGGCCTCGGCATTGCCGCCGACGGCATAGATCCAGGTGCCGAGCACGGTGCGTTTGAGCACCAGCCAGGACAGCACCACGACCGACAGAGCAATGATGACCAGCCAGGGAATGCCGAACAGCGAACCGTTGCCGATGAAGTCGAACGGCAGGTCCGAGTTGAACACCGTGGTGTCCTGGCCGAGCAGGCGGGCGACGCCGCGCACGGCGGTCAGCGAACCCAGCGTAACGATGAAGGGCGGCAGCTTGATATAGGCGACGAGCAGCCCGTTGATGACGCCGAAGCCGAGGCCGACCAGAATGGCCGCCGGCACGCCGAGCATGCCCCACTCCGGCACCAGCGACACCATCACCGCCACCATCGCCGATGCGGCAAGGATGGAGCCGACGGACAGGTCGATGCCGCCGGTCAGGATGACGAAGGTCATGCCGGCCGCAAGGACGATGTTGATCGACGACTGCTGCGTGACGATCAACAGGTTGGTCTCGGTGAGGAAGCGCGGGTTCATGATCTGGAAGCCGGCCGCCAAAAGGATCAGAACCGGCAGCATGCCAAGGGCGGCGAAGGCGGTGCGCAGCCGCCGGCTTCTGCCGACGGCCTGGTCGCCCGCGCTCATCTCGGTTGCCTTGTCGGTCATCCCTTGGCCGCTCCCGTTGCAAGTTCCATGATTGCCTCCTGACTGAGCGGCTGGCCTTCGGATGCCGTCACCTCGCCAGCGATAGTGCCGTCGCGCATCACCAGCACGCGGTCGGCGACGCCGATCACCTCCGGCAGTTCGCTGGAGATCATCAGGATGGCGATGCCCTTCTTGGCGAGATCGTCGATCAGCCGGTAGATTTCCGACTTCGCCCCGACATCGACGCCGCGGGTCGGTTCGTCGAGGATGAGGACCCGCGGTTCGGTTTCGAGCAGGCGGGCGAGCAGCACCTTCTGCTGGTTGCCGCCCGACAGCGAGCCGGCATTGGCCTGCACCGACCTGGTGCGGATGGAGAGGTCGGAAACGGCCTTGGCGGCGCGCTTTTCGGCCGTCGCGAAGTCGCGCAAGCCTCCGGCCTGCGCATCCCTGGCGAGCACGCCCATGCTGATATTGTCGGAAATCGACATGTCGAGGAACAGGCCGAGTTCCTTCCGGTCTTCGGTAAGATAGGCAATGCCGGCGTCCAGCGCCTCGCGCGGCGAGCCGATCGCTATCGGCTTGCCGTCGAGTTCCAGCGTGCCTGATGTGTGCCTGTCGGCGCCGAAGATCAGCCGTGCGAGCTCGGTGCGGCCCGAACCGACAAGGCCCGCCAGCGCCAGCACTTCGCCCTTGTGCAGATCGAAGGAACAGTGCTTCAGGAGATTGCCATCCGACATACCGCGCACCGACAATGCGATCGCCCGCTTGCTGTCCGGCGGGCGGTGATCTTTTTTGTAGAAGGCAGACAGGTCACGGCCGACCATCATCGAAACGAGGCGCGAGGCGTTCAGATCGGCGCGATCGAGCGTGCCGACATAGCCGCTGTCGCGCAGCACGCTGACGCGGTCGGCAAGCTGGTAGACCTCCTCCATGCGGTGGCTGATGTAGATGATGGCGATGCCCTGCGACTTCAGCGTCGCAATCACCTCGAACAGCCTGTCCGTCTCGCGCGAGGTCAGCGAGGTCGTCGGCTCGTCCATGACGATGATGCGCGCGCTGCTCGACAGCGCGCGGGCGATCTCGACCATCTGGCGCTCGCCAAGCGACAGGCTGGAGACAAGGGAGCGCGCCGGGAAGGAAACGCCGAGCCGCGCAACGATTTCCTTGGCGCGCCGGTTGCACTGGTCGCGGTCGACGATGCCGAACCGTCTCGGCTCGTTGCCGAGGAAGATGTTCTGGGCAACCGTCAGGTTGGGCGCCAGCGACAGCTCCTGATAAATGACGGCAATGCCATTGGCGCGTGCCTTGATCGGGTCGCCGGTCGCGACCGGCGCGCCGTCGATCAAGATGTCGCCGCCGGGATCTGGCCGATAGGCGCCGGACAGCACCTTCATCAGCGTCGACTTGCCGGCGCCGTTTTCTCCCATCAGCGCGTGCAGTTCGCCGGCGTGCACAGTCAGCGACACATCCTGCAAGGCGCGGATCGGGCCGAACGTCTTGGAGATGTGCCGCATCTCCAGCACCGGCTGGCGCACTGGTTCGAACCGGGCAGCGGCGGTCATCGCGCGCCTCCCGCTGCTGCACCAACGATGCCTCGGTCGGCGGAAAGGCCGCGCCAGCTGTCGCGATAGAAGGCAAGCCCTGTGAGGCTTGAAGCACGAACAGGCTCCGGCGCCTCGGCGGCAAATTCGCGTCCAACACTCTCGAAGGCGAGAGCCGCCGCTCCAGTGGCGCTGCCCTCCAGCGTGGCGCCCTGCATGAAGGCCTGGCCGGGACGCAGCTGCGCCAGCAGGCTGGCGAGCAGGCCGCCACTGTTCAGCCCGCCATCGACGATTATGGTGTTGTTCGAATGGATCAGGTCGAGACACAGATCGACCATCAGCGCGACATAGAGCAGCGCCACGGCCGCGCGCTCCTCCGCGGTGGGTGTGCGCCCGACCAGTTCGCCGGGATGGCCAGGCATCGGCCCACCTGGTGCGAAGCTGGGCAGCGCCATGATGCCGGCGTCGATCACCTGCTGTACCGAGGAGCGGTCGATTGCGCCCTGCCAGCCGGCGCTGATCGTCGCGAATTCACGGCCGCCCATGAAGCGGATGGTCGGCACCGGGCCACCGTCGACATCGACATTGACCAGCATGTCGCGATCGCGATCGAGCGCGTCGAGCGGGCAGTCCGGATTGAGCACGACGACCCAGGTGCCGGTCGAGACGACGGTGACCGGGCCAAGCTCCTGGCGGCGATAGGCATGGAGCGCCGCATTGCTGTCATGGACACCGTTGTGAATGGCGATCGGCCGTGTCGCCCCGCCAAAGCGATGCTCGCCGATCACCGCGCCGGCACGCTCGAAGGCGGGCATTTGGCGGCGCCAACCCTCGGCGTCTACCAGCGTGGAGAAATCGCGCTTGCGCGGCGCCCACAGATGCGAGTGGCAGCCGAGATAGGACACCTCCGACACCGCCCGGCCACCAAAGCGCCAGCTCCAGTACTGGGGATAACCGAGGATCGATTTGGCGGCGGCGAACGCGCTTGGTTGCACCGTCTTCAGCCACAGCATGTGGCGACCATAGTTGAAGCCGAGCGGCAGATGGGGCGAGAAGGTCTCGGCAAAATCCGGAATGCGGCGATCGATCTGAGCGGCAATCTCGGCCGGCGGCTCCTGCTCGTAGTCGAGGATCGGATGCGTCAGCGCTGCATCGTCAATCAAGGCAAAGGTGCAGCCATGGCCCGAAACCATCAACCCCTCTATGCGATGGATATCGACCGCCTCGCCGACGGCGCGAGCCGCCCAATCGTGAAGCGCTGCCTCATCGAGCACGCTGAAGCCGCCTTTGCGCGTCCATTTCGGCTGGGTCCGGCGCTCGTCGAGGATTTGCCCGTCCTGACCGAAGACGAACAGCTTCGAGTTGGTCTTGCCGAAGTCGAGGACGGCCACCTTCACTGGACGGCTCCCGAGGCAGAGGCGATCCGCACCATGACGCCGGCGTTTTCGAGCATGCGTGCGTCGGCATCGGAAAGACCGTCGTCGGTCACCAGCGTGCCGATGCGCGACAAGGGCAGCGCGACGTTGCGCGCGTGGATCGACAGTTTGCGGCTGTCGGCCAGCACCACGATCTGGTCGGCGCATAGGCTGAGTTCGACGATGGAGCGGACCAGCAGCGGATGCGATTCCAGCACGCCCTCCGGGCTGATGCCTTGCGCGCCAAGAAAGAACTTCGATGCGTAGAAAGGCACCGTCTGGGTGAGCGAATGAATGATGCCAGGCTCGCGATGAAGTTCACCCCCGGCAACGGTTAGGCTACAATGGCCGTGGTCGCTCAAATAGGCGATGAGCGGCATCGAATTGGTGTAGAGCCGGATGTTGCGGTCGGCGAGTTTGGCGCCGAGATGGAAACAGGTCGAACCGCCATGCACGATGACGGCGTCGCCATCGCGCACCATGGTCGCAGCGAGAGCGGCGATCTGCCGCTTGGCTTCGACCGCGAGATCGCGGTTCTCGTCGTAAGGCCTGGCAAAGGCGACACCCGCCTGCGAAGCGCCATCGAGCGCCGAGATGCCGCCGTAGACCTTCCGTGCTTCGCCGGCCTCGTCGATCTTGTCGATGTCGCGCCGCACCGTCGCAGCCGACACGCCGAGCCGCTCCTGCAGCTCGCGCACCGAGGCGAAGGGGCGATCCCGCAACAAGTCTACGATCTGACGCTGGCGGCCGGAGTCGCTCAACGGATACCCTCCCGAAATGCCATTTTGCCACGGCAATTGGTGAAACTTACTCAACGCGGATCAGATTGCAAGCTAGATTTGATGGGATAAGATCACCATTGACGTAACTTACTCGCATCTGCGATACCAACGTCATTCGTTATCCCAGCTACGGGGATCCAAAGCCGTGGCTACGCGGCCGGTTTGTTGAAAGGAGTTTCGATGGCAATCAATGCGGATGCGCAGGAACTGGCCGCTTTGCGGTCGCTTTCGGCCAGCATCGGGCGCGACCCGCATTTGACCCAGGCCGCGGGCGGCAACACTTCGCTGAAAGCCGGAGACACGCTCTGGATCAAGGCTTCGGGTACCTGGCTGAAGAATGCGCTCGCCGAAGACATCATGGTTCCCGTGGCGATCCCCCCGCTGCTCAGGGCTGTCGAACAGCGCGACCCGGCCGCCGATCAGCCACAGGCGTTCGCCATCCAGGCGCTCAACATCCGCAAGCTGCGACCCTCGATCGAGACCACGGTTCACGCGCTGATGCCGCAGCGCGTCGTTCTGCATGTCCACTGCGTCGACACCATTTCGCTTGCCGTGCAGGCCGACTGCGAGGCTCAACTCGCCAAGCGCCTGGATGGCCTCGAATGGGCGTATGTCCGTTATCTCCGGCCGGGCCTGCCGCTTGCCCAGTGCATTGCCGAGCGCCTTCGGCCTGGGGTCGATGTGCTGATCCTTGCCAATCACGGCCTGGTGGTCGCAGCCGAGACCGTGGCCGGCGCCGAGGCGCTGCTCCGCCGCGTCACGGGGCTGCTGGCGCGGCCGCCACGCGAGGTGGCGGAGCCAGACATCGCGGCATTGACGGCGCTCATCGGACGCACCGGTTACAGGTTGCCGGCGGATGTCGAAGCGCATGCCGTCGCGATCGATCCTGAAACCTGCCGCATGGCGTCGGGGGGCAGCCTCTATCCCGATCACGTCATCTTTCTCGGCAAGGGTTCGGTCGTGGCGCGGCCTGGCGAGGACGTTCTGCGCGTCATCGAACGGTGCGGCACGGCACCGGTGGCGATCCTGTTTCCCGGGCTTGGCGTGCTGATGCGCGGCGACGCCAGTCCCGGCGCCGATGCCATGCAACGCTGCCTTGCCGACGTGACGGCGCGGGTCGACGTCGCGGCGAAGCTGAATTATCTGACCGCCGCCGAGAACGACGAACTGATCAACTGGGACGCCGAGCAGTATCGCCAGAAACTCAATGCAGCTGGCGGCTGACATGGCGCGTCCAATTGGCCCCCTTTCGATCGGCATCGACATCGGCACATCAGGCGCCCGCGCCGTCGCCATGCGCCCGGATTTTTCGATTGCCGCGCGTTCCGCCGTTCCACTCGACAGATTTGGCCAGAACGCCCGCGACCCCTCAGTGTGGTGGTCAGCGGTGGGCGCGGCGCTGGCGGAACTGCTTTCGGGCATCGATCGTGCGGCGGTCCGGTCGATCGCCGTCGACGGCACTTCGGGCACGCTGCTGCCGGTCGACGGCGCCGGGCGGCCGCTGGCCGAGCCGTTGATGTACAACGACAAGGTCGACGACGACGCCATTCTGGCGGTGATCGCGCGCGAGGCGCCGGCCGCGAGCGCAGCACGTGGGGCGACGTCCGGTCTCGCCAAGGCGCTGTCATACCAGCGCCTGTCTGGCGTTGCCGCGGTGCTGCATCAGGCCGACTGGATCGCGGCACAGTTCTCTGGCCGCTTCGACACCAGCGACGAGAACAATGCCCTGAAAACCGGCTACGATTTCGAGGCCCGCCGCTGGCCGGACTGGATCGCGGCGACCGGCATGCGCATGGAACTCCTGCCTGATGTCGTCAGGCCGGGCGATGTCACGGGAACGCTCACCGCGAGCACAGCGGACCTGTTCGGCCTGGCGCACGACGTCGCCGTGGCCGCCGGCACGACCGATGGCTGCGCGTCGTTCCTGGCGACGGGCGCTGCGGCAGTTGGCGACGGCGTCACCGCGCTGGGGTCCTCGCTGACCCTCAAAATCCTCTCCGACCGGCCGATCTCGGCGCCGCAGTTCGGCATCTACAGCCATCGGTTGGGAGATGCCTATCTGGCGGGTGGTGCGTCGAATTCGGGGGGCAAGGTGCTGGCGCAGCATTTCTCGCTCGGGCGTATCATCGAGCTGAGTGCGGCCATAGACCCCATGACGGAGACCGGCCTCGACTATTATCCGCTTCCCGCGGTCGGCGAACGCTTTCCGATAGCCGACCCTGCTCTGCCGCCACGTCTGACGCCGCGGCCTGCGGACGACGCCGACTATCTGAAAGCCATGTTCGAGGGCATTGCGGCGATCGAGGCGCTCGGCTATGGCCGGCTTGCCGAACTCGGCGCCCCCCAATTGACGTCGGTAAGAAGTGTCGGCGGCGGTGCGGCAAACATCGCCTGGACCGCGATCCGGCAGCGCAAGCTGGGTGTCGATTTTCTGCCCGCGCTTTCGGACGAGGCGGCCGCCGGCACGGCGCGGCTGGCGCTGATGGGCGCAATCGAAGCGGGGCTTTTGTGAGCACGAAAACGGTTGAACATCTCGACGGCATCGCGGCGCTGGTTGAGCGCTATCAAGTATTCCTGCTCGATCAGTTCGGCGTGCTGCACGATGGTACGAACCCCTATCCGGGCGCTGTGGAGGCATTGTCGGCGCTGAAGCGAGCAGGCAGGACGATCGTGCTGGTCTCGAACTCCGGCAGGCGGGCGCGGCCCAATGAGGCCCGGTTGCTGAAGCTCGGCTTCCAACCAGGAAGCTGGGATCAATTTGTCTCTTCCGGCGAGATCGCGTGGCGGTCCTTTCACGAAATGGCGATATCCGGAACGCTGCGCCCAAACACAAAGTGCCTGCTGATCAGCCGCGAAGGCGACCGCTCGGCGATTGAAGGCCTGCCTTTCACGTTGACCGGGGACGGCGACGATGCCGAGCTGGTGCTGATCGCCGCCAGCGAGGGCGATCGCTACGACATCGACCATTATCGCAGACTATTTGCACCGGCAGCGATGCGGCAGGTGCCGTGCTTCTGCACCAATCCCGACAAGATCATGCTGACGGCAGTGGGGCCTCGCTTTGGCGCCGGTCAGCTTGCGGATCTCTACGAGAGCTTCGGCGGCAGCGTCACCCGCATCGGCAAGCCCTACGCCCCGATCTTCGACGCCGCGCTGGCGCTGGCGGGCAACCCGGAGCGCAGCAGCGTGGTCTGTGTCGGCGACAGCGTCGAACACGATATCGCTGGTGGAATTGGTGCCGGCGTGGCGACTGCGCTGGTCTTGTCCGGAATATTGGCGGATACCCCTGACCTGGCCGACCTTTTCGACAGTCTGGACGCCTACCCCGATTACACTACGGAGATTTTCAAATTCGCAGATTGAGATGGGCTGCTTCCGAGGGTTGAGCGCTGCCATGGTGATCGTTTCGTCGTTCGTGCTGCTTTTCGTGGCGCAGCCCTTTGGCTGCTGTTGCCAGTTCACATCTGGTTGGTCAGAGGCTATTGAACTGCATGCGTGATTTCCAACTCCCCGGGCGCTCGCCGGTTCGTGCGACGGAAGCGATGGCCGCGACATCGCACCCTCTGGCGACGCTGGCGGCGGTCGAGATGCTGCGGTCTGGCGGCAATGCAATGGATGCAGCCGTGTGCGCGGCGGCGGTGCAGGCGGTCGTCGAGCCGCAATCGACCGGTATCGGCGGCGACTGTTTCGTCCTCTACTGTCCCAACGGCCAAGGCGAGGTTCTGGCCTTCAACGGCTCCGGCCGCGCACCTGCAGCAGCAGAGGCTGAGTGGTATCTGGACAGGGGGCATGACGAACTGCCTGAGTCCGGTCCGCACGCAGTCACCGTGCCGGGCGCCGTCGACGCCTGGTGCCGCCTGCTCGAGGATCACGGCAGAAAGGGCATCGACGCCGCGCTCGCACCCGCCATACGTTACGCCGAACAGGGCTACGTCGTCCAAGACCGTGTGGCCTTCGACTGGGCTGAAAGTGCTGCCTTGCTGGCCGCCGACGAACATGCCGCGCGGATTTTTCTGCCGGATGGAAAGGCGCCGCTGGCCGGCGAACTGCACCGGCAGCCGCAACTGGCCGACACCTTGCGCATCGTCTCGCGCCGCGGTCGTGCCGGCTTCTATGAAGGCGAGGTCGCCGATGACATGGTGTCGCGTCTGCGTGCTCTCGGTGGGCTGCATGCGCTCGAGGATTTTGCGGCTACGAAGGGCGACTATGTCAGGCCGGTCGGCACATCCTACCGGGGCTACGACATCCATCAGATGCCGCCGAACAACCAGGGGCTGACGGCACTGATCATGCTGAATGTGCTGTCGGGCTTTTCGCTCGGCTCTCTGGAGCCGAACGGCGCCGAGCGCTTTCACCTCGAGATCGAGGCGGGGCGGCTTGCCTATCAGGACCGCGACAATTTCATCGGCGACCAGAACCAAGTCCATGTCCCCGTAGAGCAGTTGTTGTCCAGATCCCATGCGGACCAGCTTCGCGCCGAGATCGATCCGGCGCGCGCGATGACGCATCTGCCACGCCTGGAGCTTCAGCCGAGCGATACGGTCTACATCTCGGTGGTCGACCGCGATCGTAATGCAGTCAGCTTCATCAACTCGACCTTTTATTCGTTCGGCAGCGGGGTGGTCGGCCCCAAGAGCGGGGTCGTCCTGCAGAATCGCGGCAGCAGCTTCCGCCTGGCGGCGGACCACCCAAACCGAATCGCCCCGGGAAAACGCCCGATGCACACCATCATGCCAGGCATGGTGACAGCCAAGGGCCGGGCGATCATGCCGTTCGGCGTGATGGGCGGCGGCTACCAGCCGTTCGGCCATGTCCACCTGCTCACCAACATGATCGATTTCGGCATGGACCCGCAGGAGGCGCTGGATGCGCCACGCGTGTTCTACAGACAGGATACGGTGGAGGCGGAGCGTGGCGTTCCGGCCGATGCAATCGCCGGCCTGCGCGAGCGAGGCCACCAAGTGTCCATCGCGACCGAGCCGCATGGCGGCGGCCAGCTGGTGCTGATCGACTGGGACAAGGGTACGCTTACCGGCGCCTCCGATCCACGCAAGGACGGTTGCGCGCTGGGTTACTGACGATCGGCCGCGTCCTGCGTGCTGGTCCTGTTCAGCTTTGGCGCTGCCGCCACCAGCGCCTTGCCGATCGCCGACTGCGGGGCACCGATGACCGCACGGGCATTGCCGCTCTCGGCGACGCGGCCGCCATCGAGAATGACGACACGATGAGCGATGGCGCTAATAACGCCAAGATCATGCGAAATGAACAGATAGGCGATCCGTTGCTCGCGTTGCAGATCGAGCAGCAATTGCAGGATCTGTCGGCGCACCGATACGTCGAGCGCAGACACCGCTTCGTCGAGCACGATCAGCGACGGCATTGTGGCGATGGCGCGAGCAATCGCTATGCGCTGGCGCTGGCCGCCCGAGATCTCGTGGATGGCGCGGCCGGCGAGATCAGCGCTCAAGCCGACACGCTCGAGCAGAGCAGCGATGCGGTGCGGGCGCTCCGGTCGAGATGCGACGCCATGGATGCGCAAAGGATCGTCAAGCACGCGCGCTACCATGGCGCGCGGGTTGAAGGCGGCGAGCGGGTCCTGGAACACCATTTGCAAACGCGCGCGCCGTGCGCGCAAGGCAGCGCCGTTCAGGGACAGGAAATCGCCGCCCTCGAACTCGATATGGCCGGCGTCCGGTTCGATCAGCCGCAGCACCAGCCTGGCGATCGTCGACTTGCCGCTGCCGGACGGCCCGGCCAGCGCCAGCGTCTCGCCGGGCTCGATGTGGAAGGAAATGTCATCGACGGCGGCGATCGTCTTGTCGCCACGACGATATCGTTTGGTCAGGCCGGAAACGGCCAGCAATGGACTGCTCACCTCGTCGCTCCTGCCTGCCGCAGCAGCGGTTCGGCATCGAGGCCGAGATGGGCGTCGAGCAGCGCTCTTGTGTAGGCGTGGCGCGGGCTAGCGATGATCTGCGCCGTCGCACCGAGCTCGACCAGCTCGCCGTGCCGGAACACGGCGATGCGCTCGGCCAGCTCGGCGGCCAGCGCGATGTCATGGCTGACGAACAGCAGCGTCATGCCGTCCTCGGCCACCAATTGCCGGATCAGCGCGACGATCTCGGCCTGCACGATTGTATCGAGCGCGCTGGTCGCCTCGTCGGCGATCAGCAGTTTCGGACCGGCCGCGATCGCTGCGGCGATCGCCACGCGCTGCTTCTGGCCGCCGGAAAGCTGGTGGGGATAGGCGCGCAGAGCGACCTCCGGGTCGGGCAGGCGGACGCGTCCAAGCAGGGTTTTTGCCTTGGCATAGGATTGCGACCAAGTAAGGCCGAGATGCGTATTCGCGACTTCCGCGACCTGCTCGCCGACCGCCATCACCGGATCGAGGCTGGCCGACGGGTCCTGAAAGACGAAGCCGATATCGCGGCCACCGAGTGGGGTGTGGGTGGACCGGGTAATGAATTCGGATGGCGGCGACTGCAAAAACCAGTCGATACGGCCTTCAATCCTGGTGGATTGCGGCAGCAGCCCGGCAATGGCCAGCGCCAGCGTGCTCTTGCCCGAACCGCTCTCGCCGATGATGGCGAAGCGTTCGCCGGCGGCGACATCGAAGCCGACATGTTTCAGCGCCGCCACCTCGCTGCCGTCACGGCGATAGATCACCGTCAGATCGCGGATCGAAAGCAGCGCCGTCACGACAGGCTCCTTCTCACCGCCGCCGTCTCGACGAAGCCTTCACCGGCGAGATAGACGCCGAGCACGGTCAGCACGAGCGCTACGCCCGGAATGATCGACAGGAAAGGCGCGGTGCGCAGCACGGCGCGACCTTCGGCGATCATGCCGCCCCAGGTCACGCGGTTGGGGTCGCCGAGGCCGAGAAACGAGAGGGCCGCTTCGGTGAGGATCGCGGCGGCGACGATCACCGACGACAGCGCCAGCACCAGCGGCAATGCGTTGGGCAGCACTTCGCGAAAGGCGATCTCCAGCGGATGCATGCCGATGACACGGGCGCCGGCGACAAAATCGCGCTCGCGGATCGACAGCACTTCGGCGCGGGCAACACGCGCCGGCCCCGTCCAGGCGCCAAGCGCGATCGCTGCGACAACGACGCCGAGCGACGGCCCGACGACACTGACGAAAGCCAGCGCCAGCAGGAAGCTCGGCACGGTCTGGAAGGCGTCGGTGATGCGCATCAGCACCTCGTCGACGAGGCCGCCGGCAAAGCCCGCCAGCGTGCCCACTATTGCGCCGACGGCAAGGGCTGCGGCTGCCGCCGCCAGCCCGACCGCCAAGGAGGTACGGGCGCCGTGGAGAAGCTCGGCCAGCACATCACGGCCGAGCCGGTCGGTGCCGAGCGGCAGCGACCAGTCCTGAAAGGGCGGCAGCAGCGCCGGCCCGGCAATAGCCTGCGGATCGCCGGGAAAGAATTGCGACGCCGATAGCGCCATGGCGAACAGCACTACCAGAATGATCGCGCCGGCGATCGCTTCCGGCGTGCGAAGAAAGCGGCGAAACGGGCTCACGCGCTGGTCTCGCTGGCGCCGACGCGCGGATCGAGGAAAGCGTAGGCGATATCGACGAGAAGGTTGATGATGATAACGAGAACGGCGCTGACGAGAATGATGCCGAGCAGCAGCGGCGTGTCGCGCGCCGCCACCGCCTCCTGCGCCAGCCGGCCAAGGCCGGGCACCGAAAAGACGCTTTCGATGACGACGCTGCCGCCGAGCATCTGCGCCGATTGCAGGCCTAGCATGGTGACCAACGGCAACAGCGCGTTGCGGGCGACGTGAGCGAGCACGATGCGGCGGCGGGAAAGCCCCTTGGCGCGAGCGGCGAGCACAAAATCCTGCCGCCAGACTTCGGCCACGCCGGCGCGCATCATGCGCAGATAGAGTGCCAGATAGATGAAGCCGAGTGCGGACACCGGCAGGATGAGATGGCGGGCGATATCGGCCGCGCGGTCGAGGCCGGTCTTGCCCGACGCGATGCTCTCGATGCCGCCGATCGGAAACCAGCGCAGGTCGACGGCAAAGATGATGATCAGCACCAACCCGAGCCAGAAGCCCGGTACCGCATAGAGCGCCAGCGAACCGATCGACAGGAAACGGTCGCGAAAACTGCCGGGCCTGGCGCCGGCATAGATGCCGAGTGCCGAGCCGAGCCCGAAGGAGAGCGCGGTGGCGCTGCCCATCAACAGCAACGTATTGGGCAGGCGTTCGAGGATGACGTCGCGGATCGGCCGCGAGAAGGTGACCGACTGGCCGAGGTCGAGATGCAGCAGCGCCCAGAGGTAGTTCGCCAGCCGCGTCAACGCCGACTGGTCGAGGCCCCAACGATGGCGCAGCAATTCGATCATGCCGGCGTCACCGCCGGTCGAGACGATATAGGCGTCGACCGCGTCGCCGGGGGCGGCTTCCAGCAAAAGGAAAGTGCCGATCACGACAATCAGCAGCACGAAGACGCTGCCGACGAGGCGACGGCGAAGGAGGAGAACCGCGCGGGTCATGGTGGCGCCGGCTGCTTGGCGGTGTGCCGATCGTGAGATGCGCTGCGCCCCACACAGATTTCGCTGCGAATTTTCATCCGCGCGATAGTGTCACGATTCCAAATAAGTGTCCGCCCAGTTCGACACCGCCCAGCGCGGGTTGTTGGCGACATTCCCCACCGTGTCTCTGACAACGCTGATGAAGCTCCATTCGGCGACATTGATCAGCGGCAGGTCGGCTGCGACCTTTTTTTGAAACTCCTTGTAAAGTTCCGTCCGCACGGTGGGGTCGAGCGTCTCGGACGCCTTGGCGATGAGGGCGTCGAGTTCGTCGTTCTTGTAGCCGCCCTGGTTGGAGAAAGGCACGCCGTCCGGAATGCCGCTCTGCACCAGGATGGTAGTCGAGATCGCCGGATCGCCGCGGAACACCGGCGGCCCGACCGCAAGGTCGAAGGCGTGGTCGGTGTAGACCGCCTTGATATGGGCGGCCGAGTCGTTGTTGACCAGCTGGGCGTCGATACCGATGGCGGCCAGCGCCTGGCGCAGATAGTCGCCGAACTGCTTGGTTTCGTTGAAATAGGGCGCCGGCAGCAGCTTCAGCGAAAAGCGCTTGCCGTCGTCTCGCTTGCTGTAGCCGGCTTCGTCGAGCAAGGCGTTGGCCTTGGCCACGTCGAAGGCGTAGGTCGGCACATCGGCCGTATAGAATTGCGGATCGTTCTTCGGCACCGGGCCGGTGGCTGTCGCGGCGTAGCCGAGGAACACCGTCTTGACGACGAAATCCTTGTCGATGGCGTGGGCGATCGCCTGGCGCACCTTCAGGTCGGCAAGCTCCTTGCGGCGATGGTTGATCTCGACGACGAGCTGATAGGTCAGCCCCTCATAACCCTTGGTGATCACCTTGAGGCCAGGTACTTTGGATATGCGGTCGAGATCGGCCAGCGGCACAGCGGAAAAGGCGGCGAGCTGGATTTCTTCGGCCTCAAGCGCGCTTGCCGCCGAAGTGCGGTCGGGCAGCACCTGGTAGATGATTTCATCGAGATAGGGCTTGTCCTTGCCCCAATAGTCGGCATTCTTCTCCAGCCGGTAATATTCGCCTGGCTTGTGTTCGACGAATTTGAACGGGCCAGTGCCGATCGGTGCGTTGTTGGCCGGGTTCTCTTCGATCTTTCCGGTCTCGTAGATGTGCTTCGGCACCACGCTGCTCAGCGCCGGCAAGGCGTTGCGGATCAGCTGGAACGGTGTCGGTTTGGCGAATTTGAAAACCGCCGTCAGTTCGTCCGGCGTGTCGACCGCCTCCAGATCCTTGAACACGGTGCGGCCGAGATTCTGCAGCGGCTTCCAGATTTGCAGCGCCGAGAACGCGACGTCGGCGGAGGTGAAGGGTTTGCCATCGTGCCATTTGACGCCCTCGCGCAATTTGAACGTCACCGACAGGCCATCGGCGGCGCCCTCCCAGCCTATCGCCAGGCGCGGGTCGAGCCCGTCCTTCCCGTCGAAGGACGCCTCGGCCAGCGTTTCCACGATTTTGCTCGAGATAAAGAACACACCGTTGGAAGCGACGATCGCCGGGTTGAGGTTACGCGGCTCGGAATCGGCGGCGACAACCAGCCGCCCGCCTTTCTTCGGCGTCTGTGCCAGACCGATGGTCGGCAGCGCCGTCGAGGCCAGCAGGAATGCCGAACCGGCAAGCATGGTGCGCCTGGAAATCGTGACATCTGACATGATCGAACTCCGTCCCTCTCAGCCACCCGGCCGGGTGGCCCAGTACCCTCGGACGCCGGACGGCATCCTTGCAAGGATGATTATGAGCCTTGCCGAGGGTTTCGCCAGAGACGGATTTGGCGCATCCTCATGTGGCTTTGAAAATTTCGTCCGCTGGACCAGTTACAGGGAAGCGGTTCAATCCGACCTTATCTGGTAGAACCAGACTTATCTAGTAGAACCAGACTGGGCACCGCCGGCGATCCGACCGGCCGGCCAGGGAATTCAGGGAGAGAAAGATGAACGTCGCTCCGGGTAAGAATGCCGTCAGCACCATCCCGTTCGACCAGGCCAGGGTCGATCGGCTGATGGAGGAGGCCGGTATCGATGTTCTGCTCGCCACCTCCAAGCACAACACGCAATATCTGCTTGGCGGCTACAAGTTCATCTTCTTCGCCGCCATGGATGCGATCGGCCACAGCCGCTATCTGCCTATCGTGGTCTACGAGAAGGGTGGGCCGGACCACGCCGCCTATATCGGCAACCGCATGGAGGGCGCCGAGCACCAGAACAACCCATTCTGGACGCCGACCTTGCACGCCGCCTGCTGGGGCACGCTCGACGCCGCCAATCTCGCGGTTGAGCACCTGACGAAAATCGGCAAGGGCAACGCCCGCATCGGCATCGAGCCGGCTTTCCTGCCGTCGGATGCCTACACGCTGATCCGCAAGGCGTTGCCGGACGCCAAGCTGATCGACGCGACTGATATGCTGGAGCGGATGCGGGCGATCAAGACGGAAGCTGAGCTGGAGAAGCTGCGCACCGCCTCTGAACTGATCACCGATTCCATGCTGGCAACCATTGCCTGGGCACGCGAAGGCACGACCAAGACCGAGATCATCGAGCAGCTGCGGCGCGAGGAGACCAATCGCGGCGCGCATTTCGAATATTGCCTGCTGACGCTCGGCGCCAGTCACAACCGCGCCGCCTCGCCGCAGGTATGGAAGAAGGGCGAGGTGATGTCGATCGATTCCGGCGGCAATTATCACGGCTATATCGGCGACCTCTGTCGCATGGGCATTCTGGGCGAGCCGGATGCCGAACTCGAGGATCTGTTGGCCGAAGTCGAGGCGGTGCAGCAGGCGGCCTTTTCCAAGGTACGCGCCGGCACGCTGGGTGGTGACATGATTTCCTACGCGCAAGGCGTGCTGAAGAAATCCAAGGTCGCGCCCTATACCGATTTCTTTGCGCACGGCATGGGGCTGATCACGCATGAAGCGCCGTTCCTGATGACCAACCATCCGGTGACCTATGAAGGCACCTATGCCGAAAAGCCGCTGGAGAAAAACATGGTGCTCTCGGTCGAGACGACGATGCTTCACCCGACGCGCGGCTTCATCAAGCTGGAGGACACGGTGGCGGTCACCGACGCTGGCTACGTCATGTTCGGCGACCGGGGCAGGGGCTGGAACCGGGGTGGGGTTTGACAGCCTTGCAATGAAGGCGCTGCCCCCTCACCCGGATTGCCAACCGAATTGCAAGGGCAATTCGGGACAATCCGACCTCTCCCCGAAGGGAGAGGAGATCGCCAGCGACGGCGCCTACCTCTTCTCCCCCCGGGGAGAAGGTGGCCGCCCACGGGTCTTGCCTCCGGCAAGCCCGAGGACAGGCCCCGCGGCCGGATGAGGGGGGCAACTCCAAATGCGATTAGCCCTGCTGCAAACAAGGAGGCGGGGTGTAGAGATCACTTCCCGCCCGGCGGCAGCAGCCTGAAATCCGGCAGTTCGCGCAGCGCCAGTTCCGGCCCGGCCGGCGAATAGACGACGAAAAGCTGCATCGGCGCATCGCCGGTGTTCAGCGTCGAGTGGAAGCGGCTTTCCGGCACATAGATGGTGCAGCCGGGGCCGACCTTCTCAACGACCGGATTGCCGTTCTCGTCTTCGACCATCTGCTCGCCATTGCCTGATATGACAAAGATGATCTCTTCAGCACCTGGATGATTGTGGCGCGTGTGGCCCTTGCCGGACGGCAGGTCGACGACGCCGCCGGAAAAACGCGTCGCGCCGTTCACTTCGGGAGCCACCGTCAGCGACAGTCTGCCCCAGTTGAAGCCGAAGGCGCTGACATCCTTCGGATACACGAATACCTTGCTCTGGTCGGTCATCGTCTCATCCCTTCCTTTTCTTGGCGACAGTTTTTGTGCCGCTTTGTCTTTTTGTTTTAGCGTCGGATTTTCCCAAAGCCGGTTCCCACTTTTGGGTCCGATGCTCCAGCATGACGGCCTTGAAATCCGCAGTCTGCCTGGCGATCGCCGTTTCTGCCGGCAGCCGCTCCATCGAACTGGCGCCGTAGAAACCGTGCAGGCCCTTGCAGCGTTCGAGGATGTACCGGGCATCGTCCGGCATCGAGATCGGCCCGCCATGGCAAAGCAGGATGACATCCTTGCGCACGACACGCGCCGCTTCAGCGATCGCGTCGATCTCCGTCACGCAGTCGTCGAGCGATTTGGCCGACGTCGCGCCAATCGAACCGCCGGTGGTCACCCCCATATGGGCGACGACGATGTCGGCGCCGGCCTTGGTCATGGCGCGCGCTTCATCGGGGTTGAACACATAGGGCGTGGTCAGGAGATCGAGTTCGTGTGCTGCGGCGATCATGTCGACCTCGAGCCCAAAGCCCATGCCGGTTTCCTCGAAACTTTGCCGCATCTGGCCGTCGAACAGGCCGATGGTCGGAAAGTTCTGCACGCCGGAAAAACCCATCGTCTTCATCTCGGCTAGCAGCAGCGGCATGATGACGAAGGGATCGGTGCCGTTGACGCCGGCCAGCACCGGCGTCTTCTTCACCACCGGCAGCACCTCATAGGCCATTTCCTTGACGATCTCGTTGGCGTTACCATAGGCGAGCAGGCCGGCGGCCGAGCCGCGCCCGGCCATGCGGTAGCGGCCGGAATTGTAGATGATGATCAGGTCGATCCCGCCGGCCTCCTCGGCCTTGGCCGAAAGGCCGGTGCCGGCACCGCCGCCAACGATCGGTACGCCGCCGGCAATCATCTTGCGGAACTTTTCCAGAATCTTCTTGCGTGGTATCGCGGCCATGGCTTCGGCTCTCACTGTCTGGCGATGTCGAGGAAAGCCGCAACCGCAGCCTTGGCGAATTTGGGGTCGTTGATGTGCAGCGGCAGGCGGATCACGCGACGCGTGTTATCCGGCATGATCGTGCGCTCGATGGCCTCGAAGAGTGCTGCATCGGCTTCAGGGTCAAAGAAGGCGCCGCCTTCGATGTCGAGCGCCGATACGCCCTTTTCGGGGATGAGGAACCGGACCGGACCGTCGCAGAGGCTCAGTCTCGCGCCGATCCATTCGCCGATTTTGCGGCTTTCTTCCGGTGTCGTGCGCATCAGCGTCACGTTCGGATTGTGCTCGTAAAACAGCCGCCCGCTATAGCGTTCCGGAATGGTCGACGGCGCCCAGAAATTCACCATATCGAGCGCGCCGACCGAGCCGACATAGGGCAGTTTCGTGCGGGCGATCGCGCCGAAGCGGTCTTCGGTCGCCGGCAGAACGCCGCCAAACAGGAGGTCGCAGACTTCTGTCGTCGTGATGTCGATGACGCCGGACAGCAAGCCGCTGTCGGCCAGCTTCTCCATGCTGCGGCCGCCGGTCCCGGTGGCGTGGAAGACCATGCAGTCATAGGTCGAACGAAGCTGCTCGGCGATGGAAGTCACGCATGGCGTTGTGACGCCGAACATGGTGAGGCCAATCGACGGTCTGCCGTCGGGTGGCGGCGGCGGTTTTGCAGCCATGCCTGCTATCGCCTGCGCGGCATTGTGCAGCACGACACGAGACAGCCGATTCAGGCCGGCCATATCGGTCACCGACGGCATCATGACGATGTCGGAGACATCGACGTAAGGTGCAGTGTCGCCCGAGGCGAGCGTCGAGACCATGATCTTGGGCAGGCCGAGCGGCAGCGCGCGCATGCCTGATGTGATGATCGAAGTGCCGCCACCACCGCCGATGCCGATCACACCTGATATATCGGTGCGCGATTGGACAAACCGGGTGAAGGCGATGGCCATTGCCGCCACCGCGGTTCCGCGATCGTCGCTGCCCAGCACGGCACCGCTGCCATCGGGATGATGGCCGGCGACCTCTTCGGCCGAGACATCGACCGGCACGGTCGCATTGCGCGTTCCGACGTCGACGCGGGCGACAGCAGCACCGGTGGCTGCGACCGCATCGGCCAGAAAGGCGAGTTCCTCACCCTTGGTGTCGGCGGTGCCCACCACATAGACGCGCTTCATTGCGTTTCCCCGGTTCTAGGCGCGCTCGGTGTTGCCGCCTGCCGCTCTTTGCCCGGCCGTTCAGCATCGCGAAGGCCATTGCAATTTTTTGAGACGCGCGTATCGTATTGACATGAATGTCTCACGTCAACAAGCGGCGGTTTCCGACGATGCCGGTTCTGGGGCCGCACGTGGACCGCGCGCCCGCACAAGACGGTTGATGCTGGAGACGGCGACAAGGCTGATGCAGGCGGGCGCCACGCCTTCAGTCAGCGAGGTCGCCGAAGCGGCGGAAGTCTCCCGCGCCACCGCCTATCGGTATTTTCCAAGCCAGACGGCGCTGGTCCAGGCGGTGGTCGACGAAGGACTCGGGCCGATCCTCACCTGGAAATCGGCCTCGACCGATCCCGAGCGCCGCGTCGCCGAACTGTTCGATACCGCCATGCCGCGCATCGAGGCCTTCGAGGCGACCTTCAAGGCGGCGCTGAAGCTGTCGCTCGACCAGTGGGCGCGGCGGCAGGCAGGCACGTTGGGCAGCGAGCCGACCTTCACGCGCGGCCATCGTGTGGATCTGCTCAAGGACGCGATCGCACCGCTCAAGAACCGGCTGCCGCCACGCGAATTCAAGCGCCTGGCACAGGCCCTGTCGTTGATCTTCGGCGTCGAAGTGCTCATCATACTGAAGGATATATGGGGGCTGGACAGCCGCAAGATGATGTCGGTAGCGCAATGGGCAGCCGGCGCCCTGGTACGGGCTGCAGTGATGGAATCGATGACCGGAGGAGATAGAAGCGCGCCGGCGACAGCTACGGAATAGCATCGATCTGGTTCGACCAGATGGGGATGCCCACTACCGACAATAGCCGATATGTCGTAGCGCGAACAAGAGCCTTGTGTATCAACGAGTAGGAAAATTTAAGAAAAACAGACAGATGTTGCTGGAATCCGCTTGTCCGAGGCGCTGGCATCGTCCAAGAAAGAGCTTGACGTGCGTCCGAAATTGGTAATACCAGATCAGGACAATATAGCGGATTAAAAGTGAGGGCTGCGATCCATTTTCCGGCTGGGCGAGGAGGCTCAAAAACCGGAATGTTGCCATCACGGGAGGAACTACCAGGGTCGGCCTCACCGCCGGCTCGCATGATACGGTAGAATGCGCACAAGGGAGGAAATCATCATGCGCAAGACAATGACCAGTATGCTTGCTGGTATCGGCTTAGTGCTCGCCTGCGGAACGTCCGTCTACGCGCAGGATAAGGAACTCACCATATTCTGGGCTGAATGGGATCCGGCGAACTATTTGCAGGAACTCGTCAACCTTTACGAGGCCGAAAGCGGCGTGAAGGTCACGGTCGAGACGACGCCGTGGCCAGATTTCCAGACCAAGGCGTTCACCGAGTTCAATGCCAAGGGAAGCGCCTATGACATGGTCGTCGGCGACTCGCAGTGGTTAGGGGCAGCTTCCGAGGGCGGCCACTACGTCGATCTGACGGACTTCGTGAAGAACAACAAAGTGCTGGAGACGATGGCCCCGGCGACCGTCAAATTCTATTCCGAATACCCGGGCAACAGCGGCAAATACTGGTCGATCCCGACTGAGGGCGACGCCGTCGGCTGGTCCTATCGAAAGGACTGGTTCGAAGACCCGAAGGAAATGGAGGCGTTCAAAGCCAAGTACGGCTATGACCTTGCCGTGCCGAAGACTTGGAAAGAAATGACCGACATCGCGGAGTTCTTCAACCGACCCGATCAGAACCGCTACGGCATCGCAATCTACACCCAGAACCAATATGACGGTCTCGCCATGGGCGTCGAGAATGCGATCTTTTCCTACGGCGGCGAACTTGGCGATTATGCGACCTATAAGGTGGACGGGGTCATCAACTCGGACAAGAACGTCGCGGCGCTTGAGAATTACCGCAAGCTCTTCGGCTTCACGCCGCCCGGATGGACCAACGCCTTCTTCACCGAGGACAACCAGGCGATCACCGAGAACCTGGCGGCGATGAGCATGAATTATTTTGCCTTCTTCCCGGCCCTGGTGAACGAGGCGTCGAACCCGAATGCCAAGGGCACTGGCTTCTTCGCCAACCCGGCTGGCCCCGGGGGTGACCAGTTCGCCGCGCTCGGCGGTCAGGGCATCTCAATAGTCTCCTATTCCGAGAATAAGGAAGAGGCGATGAAGTTCCTCGAATGGTTCATCAAGGACGAGACCCAGAAGAAATGGGCCGAGCTCGGCGGCTACACTTGCAATAAGGCGGTGTTGGAGAGCGCCGAGTTCCAGAACGCGACGCCTTACAACAAGGCTTTCTACGAGACCATGTTCAAGGTGAAGGATTTCTGGGCGGTGCCGGAATACGCCGAGCTGTTGCAGCAGCTCAACCAGCGCGTCTATCCGTACGTCGTGAACGGTCAGGGCACTGCAAAGGAGACGCTTGACGCACTTGCAGCCGACTGGAACGCGACGTTCAAGAAGTACAACCGCGTGCAGTAAAGCGCGGCTTGATCTCGGAGGGGGCGGCCGCCCGCCCCCTCCGTTTCCGTTTCAAGAACCGAAATTCAAGAAGAAGACTGGGAAAGAACGGTCCATGGCCACCACAGTCATAACGACGTTGGATCCAAAATCGCGCGCCGCCTCCCATGGCATGAGCGACATCACGATCCGTAACCTCTTCATCATACCGACGATCCTATTCCTGATCATCTTCAACATTTTTCCGTTGATCTATTCGCTCGGTTACTCCTTCACCGATTTTCGTGCATCGACCAGCGCGGCTGCGAATTTCGTCGGACTGCAGAATTATCGCGAGCTGCTCAACGATCCCTACATCTGGAACAATTTCGCGGTCACGGCAAAATACGTGATCGTCTCGGTCGTCGGGCAGGTCGTGGTCGGCTTCGGCACGGCGATGCTCCTCAATCGCGACATTCCCTTCAAGGGGCTGATCACGACGCTGCTGCTTTTGCCGATGATGCTGTCTATGGCCGTCGTCGGTCTGTTCTGGAAACTGCTCTACGACCCGTCCTTCGGCATCATCAATTACGCGCTGGGCCTTGGAAAATTCGAATGGGTCGGAAATGCCGACATGGCTCTCTACGCGATCGCCATCACCGACATCTGGATGTGGGCGCCCTTCGTCATGCTGCTGTCGCTCGCCGGCCTGTCGGCGGTGCCGAAGCATCTTTACGAGGCAGCCGCGATCGACCGCGCCGGCTCGTTCTATACGTTCTTCCGCATTACGCTGCCACTGGTCGCCCCCATCCTGATGATCGCGATCATCTTTCGCACCATGGAGGCGTTCAAAACCTTTGATCTTGCCTATGTACTGTCGACGCAGCCGACCACCGAGGTGATCTCGATCCGGCTCTACAAGATGGCGTTCCAGGAATGGCAGACCGGGCGCTCCTGCGCGCTCGCCTACATCGTGCTGATCATGGTCTTGGCGATCACCAATATTTACGTCAAATACCTGAACAAGGTGAAGGAGCGCTAGCATGGCCGCCGTCACCACCTCTACCGAGCGTTCGCTCAACAAGCTCGCCATCGTCGGCGTGCTGATCGTCACGATTATCTTCCTGGCGCCGATCTACTGGATAGCCTCGACGGCGTTCAAGCCGCGCAACCTCGCCACCACCATCCCGCCGACGGTGGTCTTCCAGCCGGAGATTTCGCCCTTCGTCAAGCTGTTCACCAAGCGCTCGCAGTTGCGCACTGCGCCGACGCCGGAACAATACGCCGCCGCCCCGTGGTGGGAGCGGCTGGTGTTTGACGGCGGCGAGAAGGTGGTGCGCTCGGGCAGGGGCGAGGTGCAGTGGTCCGGCTATCCGAGCCGCTTCATGAATTCGCTGATCGTGGCCATCACCTCGACGATCCTCGCCGTCGGCATGGGCACCTTCACGGCTTACGGGTTCTCGCGCTTCAAGATAAAGGGGGAGCAGGACCTGCTCTTCTTCATCCTGTCGACGCGCATGCTGCCGCCGGTGGTGGTGGCGATCCCTATGTTCCTGATGTACCGGGCGGTTGGCCTCAACGACACGCATTGGGGCCTGATCATCCTCTACACCGCCTTCAACCTCAGCTTCTCTGTCTGGCTGATGAAGGGGTTCATGGACGAAATTCCGAAGGAGTACGAGGAGGCGGCCCTCGTCGACGGCTATACGCGCATGGAGGCATTCTTCAAGATCGTGCTGCCGGAGGCGGCTACCGGCATCGCCGCCACCGCCGTGTTCTGCTTCATCACGGCGTGGAACGAATATGCCTTCGCGCTGATCATGACCAACCGGCGGGCCCAGACCGCGCCGCCGTTCATTCCGAGCCAGGTCGGTTCCGGCCTGCCCGACTGGACGGTCATCGCGGCCGGCACCTTCCTGTTCCTGCTGCCGGTCGCCATCTTCACCTTCCTGTTGCGCAACCACCTCCTGCGCGGCATGTCCTTCGGAGCGATCCGCAAATGATCCGCCATGGTACAATCCAGCGCACGGCCGAGATCGTGATGGTGCTCGGCATCATCGCGCTCTGCCAGCCGTGGAATTTCTTCCTGCACCGCTACGGGCTGACGATCATCATCGTCGGGCTGCTGACGTTCATGATCACCGGCTGGGTCGGTCCAAGGCAGAAGCCGCAGGCGACCGGCGCGCCGGAAAAAGAAGGTCACGCATGACCCAGATCGAGCTTCGTGGCGTCCAGAAATTCTTTGGCGCCGTTCAGGTCATCAAGGACCTCAATCTCAAGATCGACGACAACGAGTTCATCGTACTGCTCGGCCAGTCGGGCTGCGGCAAGACGACGACGCTTCGCGCCATCGCCGGGCTGGAGACGATCGACGGCGGCGATGTCCTCATCGACGGCAAGCCGGTCCAGCATCTCAAGGCTGCCGACCGCGACATCGCCATGGTCTTCCAATCGTTCTCGCTCTATCCGCATATGAGCGTCTACGAGAACATCGCTTTTCCGTTGCGCGCCATGCGCAAGAGCAAGGCGGAGATCGACGGCGAGGTTCGCTCGGTCGCCAAAGTGCTGCAGATCACCGACCTGCTCGGCAAGAAGCCGTCGGCGCTGTCGGGCGGCGACATGCAGCGCGTGGCGATCGGCCGGGCGCTAGTGCGGCGGCCGAAGGCGATGCTGATGGACGAGCCGATTGGCGCACTCGACGCCAAGCTGCGCGAGGAGATGCGCGCGGAGATCAAGCGGCTGCACATCAAGCAGGGCTCGACCACCATCTACGTCACCCACGATCAGATCGAGGCGATGAGCCTTGCCGACCGCATCGTCATCATGCATGAGGGCGTTCTGCAGCAGGTAGGCAGCCCATCGGAAGTGTATACGCACCCGGCCAATTTGTTCGTCGCGCAATTCGTTGGCTCGCCAGTGATGAACGTCGCCAACGCGGCGGTGACGATGAACGGCTCCGGCGCCAGGGTCACCCTCGACGGGGCCGCGGAAGGGTTCCTTTTCCCGGCCGAACTGGGCGGCCAACTCGACGTCGCGAACGTCGGGCAGGACCGCCTTGCACTCGGCATCCGCCCCGAAGGCGTGATGGTCTCGCGCGAGCCGGCGGACGGTTACCTGCCGGTCGAGGCGCACATCATCGAACCGCTTGGCTCCTACGACATCGTCGACCTCAAGGTCGGGGCACAGATGTTGCGCGCCCGCACCCGTTCCGGTTTCGTCGGCAAGCCGGGGGTCCAGGTCTTCGCCAAGCTCGACCCGGCGCAGGCGCACTTCTTCGACACGGCAAGCGGCAATTCGCTGGGGGTGAGACTCTGATGGCCCATATCCAGCTCAAGAATATCTCGAAGACATTCGGCAATCACACCGCATTGACCGGGCTCAATCTCGACATTGCCGACGGCGAGTTCTTCGTGCTGCTCGGCGAGACCGGCGCCGGCAAGACGACGACGCTGCGCATGATCGCCGGCCTGGAAAAGCCGGACGAGGGTCAGATATTCATCGACGGCGCTGATGTCGCCGACTGGGGTGCGGCCGAGCGCGACGTGGCACTGGTTCTGCAGCAATACTCGCTCTATCCGCGCTATACGGTGCGCGAAAACCTCGAATTCCCGCTGAAGCCAAAAATCCGCCGCATCGAGCCCGACGAGATCAAGACGCGCGTCGACCGCGTTGCCAGGACCTTGCGTATCGAGCATCTGCTCGACCGCAAGACGGATCGCCTCTCTGGCGGCGAGATGCAGCGCGTTTCGATTGGTCGCGCCATCGTCAGGAAGCCCCGCGTATTCCTGATGGATGAGCCCCTTTCGGCGCTCGATGCCAAGCTGCGGGAGGCGCTGCGTACCGAGCTGAAGAACATCCAAATGAACCTTGGTCAGACCTTCCTGTTCGTCACGCACGACCAGATCGAGGCGATGTCGATGGGCGACAAGGTTGGCGTGCTCAACCATGGCCGCATCGTCCAGACCGGCACACCGTATGAGATCTATAACAATCCGCGCGACACCTATGTGGCGAGCTTCGTCGGCTCGCCGCCGATGAACCTCATCGACGGCAAGCTCGTCGACGGCCGCGCGGTGATGGCACCGCTGAATTTCGAGCTGCCTTTTACGGGGGGTGCCAAGACGAGCGGTGCGACCGACGGTCGCCCGCTCGTCTTCGGTATTCGTCCCGAGGATGTCTATCTCGAGGGCGGGGCGCCGGTGGAAGCGCGCGTCCACGATGTCGAGAACCATGGCGTCGAGAAGATCCTTACCCTGCGGGTCGGCGACGCCATGCTGCGGGCCACGGTGCCGGCCAGAACCGATGTCGAAATCGAGCAGCCGGTGCGCTTTGCCTGGGATCCGGACAAGGTGGTGCTGTTCGACAAGGCTAGCGGAATAAGCCTTCGTCACGCAGGCTAAGAGACTGTTTGGAAACTCTACTCCGGCGGCCATCTGATGGCGTTTTCTGTGCTTCCGGTGCTCACGGACCCAAATGTCCGCTCCGCTCCGGTTCTCGAAACCACCACCATATGACTCGCCGGAGCGACTTTCGAAACAGTCTCTAAGCGCGCCTGCTGGGCGGGAAGGATGCTAGAGCGGGATGCGTTCAAACTGAACGAGGCATCCCGCTCTATCTATTTGTTTTAGCCGCATTTCTGCGACGCCAAGTGATTCCACTTGGGTGCAAAATGCTCTCGCGGCTTGAAGCCTTTGGCCAGGTTTAGACGGCTTGACGGGCCTCGGCCTGTTCCTCGGCGCGGAGATGGCTGGGAGCCGATCCGATGACGCGCTTGAACGCCCGGCTGAAGGACGCGTCGGATTCATAGCCCAGGCGTGCGGCGACGACGGAAATCTTCAGCTGGTCGCGGACCAGCCATTGCCGTGCCTGGTGCATTCTCACCTGGGTGACATATCTCGCCGGGGTTTCGCCGACGACCGTCGCGAAGCGCTCGGCGAAACCCGATCGCGAGGCGCCCATCATCCTGGCGAGCGTTTCCACGGTCCAATCGCGGTCCGGTTCGAGATGGATCGCGGCCAGCACGCGGCCGATCTCGCGGTCTCTCACCGCCGCGATCCATCCGGACGAGTCGCCGCAGCCGCGCTCGACCCACGAGCGGATGACGGTGGCCGCCAGCACATCGGCGAGCCGGGCCAGGATGCCGCCGGAACCGACGCGCTCCATCGTCACTTCGCGCGCCATCGCCTCCAGCAGATGCGGGATGCCGGGTTCATAGGCTTCCAATTCGTGCGCGCGCATTACGTCCGGCATCATGCCGAGCAATGGGTGCAAGCCGTCGAGATTGAAATACATGCTGCCGAAAAACAGCAGCGTCCCCGGCCGGCAACCTTCATTGGACATGCAGTAAACGTTCTTGCAGACCTCGGCGACCTCATAGCCCTGGATCGGCGAAGCCTCGGTGCCGGGCTCGCTCGCCAGGACGTGTGCCGCACCGCGCGGCAGCAGCACCGCGTCGCCCGCCTTGAGCTCCACCCATTCGCCGGACGGCTGCAGCAGCCAGCATCCCTTGCGGCCGATGAAATGAAACCGCGCAGCCGTCTGGGCCGGAAACTGGAGGCCCCAAGGCTCCTGCATTTCACAGCGGCCGTATTCGACGCCGTCGAGCCGTAACCCGCGCAATATGTCTGTCAGCGGATCACCGGTGACCGGAACTTTGGACGAATAGTCAAGCATGATGGTGTTTCTAGCATGGAAACTCCAGGCGGTCACTCCCTATGTTGCACTGCAGCCAAATGTTGCGCTGCAACCAGATCGGAGATTCCATCATGACCGAACCCGCGACAGGCGTCATGGACGCCGTTCTCGATCCCGCGGAAACCGAGGAACGAGCCGAGCCGGCGTGGGGGGCGGTCGTATCCCTTGCGCTCGGTGTGTTTGGGCTGGTGACCGCAGAATTCCTGCCTGCCAGTCTGCTGACGCCGCTGGCGCAGGACCTCGGTGTGACGGAAGGGACTGCCGGCCAAGCGGTGACAGCGACGGCCGTTGTCGGCGCGATAGCCGCTCCGACCATGGCTATCGTCACCAAACGGCTGGACCGCAGGCTGGTCATGTGGGGACTGACAGTGCTCCTGATCCTGTCGAATCTGGTAGCGGCGTTTGCCTCTTCGCTTCCCGTTCTTCTGATCGCTCGCATCATGCTCGGAGTAAGCCTCGGCGGCTTCTGGTCGATGTCGGCGGCCATGGCGATGCGGCTTGTCCCGATGCGGCTGATGCCGCGCGCCATGTCGATCATTCTCACCGGCGTTTCGGTGGCGACGGTCTGTGCCGCCCCAGTCGGCGCCTATGTCGGCGACATCTGGGGATGGCGAACGGCCTTCATGATCGCGGCGGTTGTCGGCGCCCTGGCGCTGCTCGTGCAGATCGCCACCCTTCCGAAGCTGCCGCCGGCGGGCGTGGCAAGTGTTCGGACCTTGCTGGAAGTGATGAAGCGCCCGATGATCAGGGTTGCGCTTCTGGTGGTCCTACTGGTCGCTTCGGGACACTTTGCCGGCTTCACCTATGTCCGCCCGTTTCTTGAGAAGGTGCCTGCGCTGGACATCGAGACGATCTCTCTCGTGCTGCTCGCCTTTGGCATCGGTGGATTCTTCGGCAACTTTGCCGGTGGCTTCATGGCCGAACGCAGTCTCAAAACCGCCGTCGGCATGGCGCCTCTGCTGATTGCTGTGGCAGCCGCCTTGCTGCTTACTCTCGGAGCCTCGCCAGTCGTTGCGGCGATAGCGGTTGCCGCCTGGGGCTTTGCCTTCGGCGCGGTGCCCGTCGGGCTGCAAACCTGGCTGGTGCGAGCCGCTCCCGACCAGGCTGAAAGCGCCGGCGGGCTGATGGTCGCGACGTTCCAGGTGGCCATTGCGCTGGGCGCGGTTTTCGGCGGCCTGCTCGTCGACAATGCCGGCGTTGCCAGTGCTTTCGCCTATTGCGGAATCGCGACGTTGCTGGCGGCCTTGGCGGCGTTCTTGCTCGGCCCGAGAAGCGCGACCTAAGCCATTCCGCACGTGCGTCCAACGTAGGACGCCTCTTGCCTCCAAGAAATGGCCCGAAAATCGGTTATGGTTTTCGGGCCGTGGCGATTGCGGCGACGAAACGGCCCAGACTGTCTTCGACGTAGGATGCAACTTCGACTTTCGGGTCGAAACTCCACCAAAGCAGCGAACCTTGCCAGTGCGATGCCATCAGCAGGCCGATATCCAACGGCGTGTTGGCCACCGAAGCAAAGCAAGAGTCGAGGATGTTGCACAGGGATGCCTTCCACGATGCCCCGCGCGCGCGAAGCATCGGATCGCGCAGATCTTCACGCAGGACGAGCAGGCCCTCGGCATAGGATTCGATGCCGCCATAGTCACGCGAAAGCGCCACCAACAACCCGATCGCGCCAGCAGGGGTTCTCTGTATCGCATCGGCGAGCTTTATCGTATTCTCATCCAGCCTATCCCATGCCTGCAGCAAGGTTCTTTGCCTGAGCGTGGCCTTGTTCTTAAAACGCTGCACCAGGGTCGAGCCGGAAAGTCCGCAAGCCTTGGACAGCCGTTCGAATGTGAGGCTCTCCGGGCCATGCTTGTGGATCAGCCGGTGCGCCGCTTCCAGCACGTGCTCGTCGGATTGCGTTTTTTGCCGCGGCATCTTGACATCCATTTATAACCGAATGATCATTTATATATTATGGCATTGAAGAAAGCCAGCGTTTGGTTGGTCAGAGTCTGGTTGGTCAGAGCCGTGGGGAGTTCAATGACGCTTGAGGGAAAAGTCGCCTTGGTCGCGGGTGCAACGCGCGGTGCGGGGAGAGGTATTGCGGTCGAACTGGGCGCCGCGGGCGCGACGGTTTATGTCACAGGGCGGACGACACGCATGCATCAGTCCGAATACGCCCGCCCGGAAACCATCGAGGAAACGGCGGAGCTTGTTTCAGCGCAAGGCGGCCATGGCATCGCTGTGCAAGTCGATCATCTGGTTGTGGAAGACGTGCGCAAGCTGGTCGACCGGATACGTACCGAGCAGGGCCGCCTCGATGTGCTGGTCAACGACATCTGGGGCGGGGAGAAACTGTTTGAATGGAACAAGCCGGTTTGGGAGCATGATCTCACGAATGGTTTGCGCATGTTGCGGCTGGGCATCGACACGCATCTGATCACTGCGCATTACGCGCTGCCGCTTCTGATTGAGCGCCCGGGCGGGCTGCTTGTCGAAGTCACCGACGGCACAGCCGAGTATAATGGAGACCACTATCGGCTTTCCCCGTTCTACGACCTCGCCAAAGTGTCGGTGACCCGCATGGCCTGGGCCCATGCTCAGGACCTTGCCCCGCACGGTGCCACCTCGATTTCGCTGACACCCGGCTGGTTGCGTTCGGAAATGATGCTCGAGGCATTCGGCGTCACGGAGGACAACTGGCATGATGCGACAGCGAAAGTGCCGCATTTTGTCATCTCGGAGACGCCGCGCTTTGTCGGGCGCGCGGTGGCGGCGCTTGCGGCGGACCCGGATCGTTCGCGCTGGAACGGACAGTCGCTGTCGAGTGGCGGGCTGGCGCAGCTCTACGGTTTTACCGATCTCGACGGCTCGCGGCCCGACGCGTGGCGCTACGTTCCCGAGGTTCAGGACGCCGGCAAACCAGCCGATGTGACGGGGTACCGTTAGACCGCTCGAACGCTGGGAGCCGGCAATAGTTTCGGTTTCAGGCCGCGCGGCCGTCGAAGTCGAGAACCGGCACAGCGGCAAGGTCCAATCCGTCGATGCAATGGATATTGACGTAGGCGCTTCGTTCGCTCCCTTCGCTGACATCCTCGGCCAAGGGGTGAATGCCGCAGGTCCGGCAGAACCGGTGGGCGATGACATGGTTGCCGAAAGTGTACCTGCCAAGATCGTAGCCCCAGGCAATCACCTGCAATGCCTCGTGCGGCACCGCCCATAGCAGCGCGCCCTTGCGCGAGCAGATCGAGCAATTGCATCGCACGGCTCCGGTCAGATCGCCTTCGACCTCGAAGGCGATCTTGCCGCAGTGGCAGCTGCCTTTGTAGAGCATCAGGTCTCCTCCTTCCGTTCGACAGGGGTGCAAATGTGCTTTTGCCGGGTTATGTCTCTGCAGGCCATGCACCAGTCGTTGCCTGTAAGACGTTGCAGGCGTCCGGAGTCCGACACCGAAAATGCAATCCGTCCGCGACCGCCTCGAAGTCGTCCTTTCGCGTCTCGCCGTCCGCGCGGACAATGAAAGCGTATTCGTAAAGCTCTATCCGGAGGCCGCACGGGCAGCAGCCGATGCGGCCGATGGTCGGCGCAGAGCCGGCGTGACGCTCGGGCCGCTCGACGGAACAATTCTGTCGATCAAAGACCTGTTCGATGTCGCCGGCGAGCCGACCACGGCCGGTTCGTTGCTGCTCAGCACCGCGGCGCCGGCGCTGCGGGATGCCGTCATCGTGCAACGATTGCGGCAGGCAGGCGCCATCATCTTCGGCAAGACCAACATGACTGAATTCGCCTTCACCGCGATCGGCGTCAACCCGCATTACGGCACGCCCGGCAATGCGACCGACGCCAGCCGGATTGCGGGCGGCTAATCCTCCGGCGCCGGTGTTTCCGTTGCCGAAGGCACGAGCGAGATCTCGATCGGTTCCGACACCGGCGGTTCGGTGCGCATTCCGGCATCGCTGAACGGTGTCGTCGGCTTCAAGCCGACGGCGCGGCGCGTGCCGCGCGATGGCGTCTTCCCGCTATCGGCCACGCTGGACTCCATTGGCCCGCTCGCGCGCACCGTTGCCGAATGTGCCGCAGCCGACGCGGTGATGGCCGGCGAAGAGTTCGCGGCACTTGTTCCGCTCTCGCTTGCCGGACTGCGCATCGGTGTTCCGCGCGGCGCGCTCTTCGAGGATACGGAAGAAGAGGTCGCAGCAGCGTTCGACCGATGTGTTCACAAGGTGGAACTCGCGGGTGCACGCCTCGCTGATCTGTCCATCGATGACCTCCTTGCCGATTTGCGCGCGGTAACCAGGCGGGCCTCGATCGCGGCAATGGAGGGTGCCGAGGTCCATGCAGATTGGCTGGCGACTGGCGCGACGACACCGGTGGATCCGCGGGTGAGCGAGCCGTTGTCACGCGCTGCCGCCGTTCCGGCCACGGCCTATATAAGGGCAATCCGCCGCCGCACGGCGCTTGTCGCGGCCATGGAGGAGCGGCTGGCGTCTGTCGATGTGCTGGCCCTGCCGACCACACCGGTCACCGCACCGACAATCGTGTCGATGACCAGCGACGAAGTTCTATGTGAGCGTATGGAAGGCCTTCTGCTGCGCAACACGCAGGTCGCCAACCAGTTCGACCTCTGTGCGATCTCGCTGCCGATGCCGGGAATGGCGCGCCCTGCCGGGCTGATGCTGGTGGCGCGCAACGGCCACGACCACCGTCTCTTGCGTATCGCGGCGGAAGTCGAGGCACTGCTTGGCCGTGGATGATGTGAACGTCAATGCGACGAACAGTGGCCGCGTTCGCTATCCCTGGACGCGCGTTCGACACCGGTCGCGACCAGCCATGGCAAAGTGTATCGCTTGCCGTTGAGGGTCTGGGTCCGGGTCTCGATGGAGCCGACAACGACGACCTTGCCGGCGTAGAGCTTGTCAGAGAGATCGAGCGCCTTGTCCTCCTGCGGCAATCCATCGATGTCGATCGACACGCCCTTGATGATCTTGCCCGTGGCAAGATCGAGCGCGCTGTCCGACGGACAGGGCGCCATCACGCACCGCAGGCCGTTGTCGCAATAGACATAACTGCTCTCGGCCGCAGCGAGCGAGGGCGGGACGCACATCGAAAAGATGGTAGCAAGCAGCGGCGTGTGGCGAAGAACGGGCATGGGTCCAGCGTCTTGAAGAAATGGGGCGAAACGGCCGTGGCGCTACGCGTCGGCCGGAAACCGCCGCCGGTAGTGCTCGACCACTTCGGGATTGCGCAGATTGACCGGCAATTTGTTGGCCAGTACCAGCAAGGTTTCATCAGCCGACCCGACGCCCATGCGCATCATCGATTGCTCGGTGATGCCGGCCATGTGCGGGGTGATGATGACATTGTCGAAGCCGAAATAAGGATGATCTGAGGGCAGCGGCTGCGTCGCAAAGACATCGAGCGCGGCACCGCCGATACGGCCCTTTTGCAGCGCTTCGATCAGCGCGTCGTCGTCGATCACCGGCCCGCGCGAAATATTGATCAGCAGCGCATGGGGCTTCATTCGACCGATGCGCTCGCGGTTGATCAGGCCGCGTGTCTCCGGTGTCAGCGGGCAGCACAGAACGATGATGTCGCTCTGCTCGACCAGTGCGTCGATCGACAGGAAGCCGACGCTGTCCAGCGCCGGCCTCATGCTGCGCGTCGTCGCCACCACGTTCAGGTCGAAACCATGGGCCGCGATATGGCCGACTGCCTGTCCAATGGCGCCGAAGCCAATAATGCCGATCGTCTTGCCGGCAAGCTCGCTGGCGAGAATGGTGTGGTCGCGACCGGCCAGCCAGCCCTTCGCCCGCAAGTCGCGGTCTACTACGCGGAAACGCCGAAGCAGCGCCAGGGCTGCAAACATCACGTATTCGGCGACCGACCGCGCATTGACCGCCGGCACGTTTGCGACCAGCACGCCGGCTGCAGTGGCCGCCTCCATCGGGACCATGTCGAGCCCGGCGCCATGGCGGATTGCGGCCCGGAGCTTCGTCGCACCTTCGAAAAGCGCTGATGGCAGTGGCGCACGAACGATGATGATGTCGGCATTCCTCGCCTCAGTCGCCAGCGTGTCCGCATCGAGGGCGGAGGCGACGACGAGTTCACCGGCCCCAGTCAGCATGGCGGAGGCGCGCGGGTGAAGCGTGTGTGTCGTCAAGATTTTAGGCATGTCAGACCTGTTCGAGCGCTGGACTGTGAGGTTCTGCCCCACCACCCTCGATCAGGCCTTTCCAGTAGCTTTCCGCACCTTGCAGATGGGCGCTCATGAGCGCCTGGGCGAGGTTGCCGTCGCGGCGCAGCAGCGCCTCGTAGATCTGGATGTGCTCGGCATGCGAGCGCACGCTGCGTTCGGGATCGTTGAAATAGATCGGCAGGCGTTGTTCGCCCATCATGTAGTAGACGCTGCATATGTTGTGAAAAACGCTGTTCTTGGTCGCCCGCACGATTTCAAGGTGAAATTCGCGGTCTTCCTTGGCGAGACCCTCGCCCGCCGCAATGCGGTCTTCCGAAGCCTTCAGGATTTCGCGCAGCCGCTCGAAATTTTCCTCGGTGGCACGCGAACAGGCAAGCTCGGCGGCCTTGATCTCGTGGATCTTGCGCAACTCGACCGTCTCGTAGATCTGGATCGGATCGAGCGGCAGGCCGGCCCTGGCAAAAAGCGCCATCGCCTCGACGCTGGCCTGCTTGGTGTCGATGTAGATGCCGGACTTGGCCCGGCGCTCGACGATGCGCATGGCTTCAAGGATAGCCAGCGCCTCGCGGATCTGGCCGCGGCTGACGACGAAATGCTCCGCCAGTTCTCGCTCCGACGGCGTTCGGCCCGTCGCCTTGTCGGAGTGGGAGAACAGATAGGCGGCGAGTTCCGCGAGAAGGTTCTTTTCTTTCATGATCAGCCGCGTAGCGCGTGCGCCTCCAGGAACCGTTCCGAAAGGGTGAATCCCAGTCCGGGCTTCTCGGGGATCGCTATCATACCGTCCTTTGCTTCGACAGTCTCCTCGATCAGATCGTGGATCATCGGGTTGGCGCCAAGCGAATATTCGACGGTAAAGCTAGCCGGCGAAGCAGCGCAGACATGCAGCCCGGCAAAGAAGCAAGGGGCGCCGGCCCACAGATGCGGCGCGAAGCGCAGATTGAAGGCGCTGGCGATGGTGCTGATCTTCATCGCCTCGCTGATGCCGCCGCAGAAGGCTGGATCCGGCTGGAAGATGTCGGCCGCTTTGAGCGTGGCGAGGTCGCGGAAGGCATAGCGCGTCGCCTCGCTCTCACCGGTGGCGATCGGGATGGAGCCGGACGCCCGCACTTCGGCCATCCCAGGCTTGTCGTCGGCGATGACCGGCTCCTCGAACCAGGCCAGATCGAGATCGCCGGCGAGATGGATGAAGCGTTTGGCTTCCGCCACCGTATAGGTGCCGTGCGCATCGACCATAAGATCGAGTTCAGGGCCGAGCGCCTGTCTTGCGGCGCGGACGCGGGCGGCCGAATTGTGCGGGGTGCCGTCCATCGCGCCGATCCGCATCTTCAGCGCCTTGAAGCCACCCTTGGCGATATAGGATTTCAACTGGTCGCCGATCGCTTCGGTGGGGGCCCAGCCACCGGAAGCGTAGGCCGGCATGCGATCGAGCTTGCGGCCGCCGAGCAGCCGCCAGACCGGAACCCCCAGCGACTTGCCCAGAATATCCCACAATGCGATGTCGACGGCGCTGATTGCGGCGACGCTGATGCCGCGCCGCGCCAGTTGCGGCATGGCGTGGCCGTTTTGCGCGGCGCTGTCGTGGCGCACGCCATTGTAAAGCATCTCCCAGATCACCCCGAGGTCGGCCGGATCGCAGCCGATCAGCTGCGGGCCGACCTCATGGTTCAGCATGTGGACGAGGGCGCCATAGCTGCCGGTGCTGCCGGCGGCATTCTTGCCTTCGCCCCAGCCGACCAACCCATCGTCAGTCTCGATGCGCAGGATGGCGGCGTCGAACGTCGTCACCTGACCGAAGTCGCTGCGGTGCTGCCGTGCCGCTTCGATCGGTATGCGGACCCACCAGGCTTGGACCGTCTTGATGCGCATGTTCATCCTCTGCCTTGCCGCCGTTAGGGGCCGCCGTCGGGCGGAAAGGCTCGTTTCCAGAGATCGACTACTTGATCAGCGGCAGCAGCGTTTCGGCGGTGATGCGCATCTGGTCGGTGTAGAACTTTTCCGTGAGCACGCTGGAACCGTGGTCCTGGATGAATTTGAGCTGCTCCGGCGAGATGTCGACCGGGTTGCGTTCAACCATGTCGGGATAGGGAGCAGCCGGCGTGCGGTCGACAGGGGCGACGAACTCGTTGGTCAGCGCGCCGTCGTAGCCGACTTCCTTCAGGGTGCCGACGATCTTCGGCCAGTCGATCTGTCCGAGACCGGCGGCGAAGCGGTTGTTGTCGGCGACGTGGAAATCGAACAGGCGCTTTCCGACCTGCCGGATGGCATCGTAGACGTTAAACTCCTCCATATGGAGGTGATAGGCGTCAAGGCAGACACCGCATTCGGGGCTGACCGCATCGGCCAGCGCCATTGCCTGGGCGCCGCGGTTGAACAGATAGGTCTCGAAGCGGTTGAGCGGCTCTACCGCGATCTTGACGCCCACTTTCTTGGCATGGGTAAAGCATTCCCTGGTGGCGTCGACCACCCATTTCCATTCTTCTTCCTCGGTGCCGTCCGGCACCACCTTGCCGACGGTGGCGGGAACCAGCGTGATGATCTCGCCGTCGAGTTCGCTCACCATCGTCAGCACGTCCTTGACGTACTGCACCGAGCGCTCGCGCTGGCCCTGGTCCTTGGCGGCGAGGTTGCGCTCGCCCAGCATCAGCGTCACCGCCCCCCAGCAGCGGATGCCGTGCTCCTTCAGGAGGGCACGTGTCTCATTGATCTTGTATTGCGCGGGCTCGCCGGAAATCTCGATCGACTCATAGCCGAATTTCTTGATGCGTTTGAGCGTCGTCTCCAACGGTTCCGCCCGCATCCAGTTGTGCGTCGAAAGATGCATGGTCTGTCCTTCCCAGAATTCGCCTGTAACAATTCGCCTGCGACGCACTCCACCAGATTGCGTTGCATGGTTCCTCCCCAAGGCACTCCAGCATTTGTCGTAACTGGTTCGACCAATTGGGCGTGAAAAGAGGGTCTACAGCAATTTCATCTGGACGGCAAGAAATCCTGCACGGCAGCCCCGGCCCATGATTATTTCTTTGATTAAACTGGCGTATTTGCCCGCAGCCCGGTAATTTTCGCAGCGCTGGTTGCGAGCGGCGGCGCTTGACCAAACGACCATATTTGGTAATACCAGAATGGCGGTGCGCACTAGCGCCTGTCGAGAAAAGACCAAAGAGGCTGGCCCTGCTTTCAATCGGCGCTATGCTTGGTCGTGGATAAATTAGGGAGGATGCCGATGCCGTCGACAATGAAGGGTCCTGGGCTGTTTCTGGCGCAATTCGCGGGCGATGCCGCACCGTTCAACTCGCTGCCGTCGATCACCAGATGGGCGGCCGGGCTGGGCTATAAGGGCGTGCAGATCCCGACCTGGGACAGCCGGCTGTTCGACCTCGAGAAGGCGGCGTCCTCCCAGGCCTATTGCGACGAAGTGAAGGGCATCTGCACTGAGGCGGGCGTTGAGATCACCGAGCTGTCGACGCACCTGCAGGGGCAGTTGGTGGCGGTGCATCCGGCCTATGACGCGCAGTTCGACGGCTTCGCGCCGCCTGCGGTGCACAACAATCCTAAAGCCAGGCAGCAATGGGCCGTCGAACAGATGAAGTTCGGCGCCAAGGCTTCGAAAAATCTCGGGCTCAAGGCGTCGGTGTCGTTTTGCGGGGCGTTGGCCTTCCCCTACCTTTATCCTTGGCCGCAACGGCCGGCGGGGTTGATCGAGGAGGCGTTTTCCGAACTGGGAAAGCGCTGGAAGCCGATCCTCGACGTCTATGAGGACAATGGCGTCGATCTCGGCTACGAGATCCATCCGGGAGAGGACGTCTTCGACGGCGCGACCTTCGAGATGTTCCTCGACGCCGTGGGCGGCCACAGGCGCTGCAACATCAATTACGACCCGTCGCATTTCCTGCTGCAGCAACTCGACTATCTCGAATTCATCGACATCTATCACGAGCGGATCAAGGCGTTCCACGTCAAGGATGCCGAGTTCAATCCGACCGGCCGGCAAGGCGTCTATTCCGGCTATCAGAGCTGGACGAACCGGGCCGGGCGTTTCCGCTCGCTCGGCGATGGCCAGGTGGATTTCGGCGGCATCTTCTCCAAGCTCGCCCAATATGACTACGATTCATGGGCGGTACTGGAATGGGAATGCTGCCTGAAGCACCCCGAGGATGGCGCGGCCGAAGGCGCTCCCTTCATTCAGCACCACATCATCAGGGTGACGGAAAAGGCATTCGACGATTTCGCCGGCAGCGCGACCGATAAAAAGGTGCTGCGCGCCATGATGGGAATCTAGCGCGATTTTCCCTCCCCCTCGAGGGGAGGGTCGATCCGCGCAGCGGATCGGGGTGGGGTCGCAGGGCGTAGAGCTCCGCATCAACCGACCCCTCCCGGCCTTTCGGGCCACCCTCCCCTCAAGGGGGAGGGGTATTTCAGACACGAGGGAGAAAATCATGGTCGGCGCATCGAAGTCGGAAGCGGGAGGCGGCCCGATCCGCTACGGCATGGTCGGCGGCGGGCAAGGCGCCTTCATCGGCGCCGTGCACCGGATCGCAGCGCGAATGGACAATGAGTTCGTGCTGGTCGCCGGTGCCTTATCGTCCGATCCGGCGCGTGCGAAAGCGTCGGCCGAGGAGCTCGGGCTCGATCCGGCGCGCAGTTACGGCTCGTTCGCCGAGATGGCCAAGGCCGAGGCCAAGCGGCCGGACGGTATCGAAGCGGTGGCCATCGTCACGCCCAACAATGTGCATGTGCCGGCGGCGAAGGCTTTTCTCGAAGCCGGCATCCACGTCATCTGCGACAAGCCGCTGGCGACGACGTTGGCGGAAGCGAAGAAGCTGGCGGCATTGGTCGAAAAGACCGGCAAGGTCTTTGTCCTCACCCACAATTACACCGCCTATCCGATGGTGCGGCAGGCGCGCGAGATGGTGGCCAAGGGACAACTCGGCGACATCCGTATCGTGCAGTCGGAATACCCGCAGGACTGGCTGACCGAAGACCTCGCCGCCACCGGCCAGAAGCAGGCGGCCTGGCGCTCCGACCCCAAGCAGGCCGGCGCCGGCGGTGCGCTGGGCGACATCGGCACGCACGCCTACAATCTCGCGCGCTTCGTCTGTGGATTGGAGCTCGATTCGCTTTCCGCCGATCTCGACGCCTTCGTGCCGGGGCGACAGCTCGACGACAATGTCAACGTGATGTTGCGCTTCAAGCCGGTCGGCAAATCGCATCCGGCCAAGGGCATATTGTGGGCGAGCCAGGTGGCGCCCGGCCACGAGAATGGGCTGAAGCTGCGTATCTACGGCTCGAAGGGCGGGCTTGAATGGGTGCAGGCCGACCCGAACTATCTCTGGTACACGCCGTTCGGCCAGCCGAAGCAGTTGATCACCCGAAACGGCCCCGGGGCGCTGCCCGTCGCTGGGCGCGTCAGCCGCGTTCCGTCAGGCCATCCGGAAGGCTATCTCGAAGGTTTCGCCAACATCTATCAGGAGGCGGCCCGCGCCATCCGCGCAGCGCGCCGCAAAGGCGGCAAGCCGGCTAAGGATGTCATCTTCCCGACCATCCAGGACGGTGTCGAAGGCATGGCCTTCATCGAAGCCTGCGTGAAGTCGTCGAAGAAGAATGGAGCCTGGACGAAACTTTAATCGCTGCGCCCGGTTAACGGGGGAGGGGGGGGCCCCCCCCCACCAACCACCCCAAGGAAAAGCAAAAACATGGGAGAGACCGACAGCCCAACCCCCACCGCCGGCCGGCGGCGGACAGGGGGGCGGGGCGCCGG